>URNK01000161.1 GCA_900549195.1 uncultured Collinsella sp. | reverse complement strand
GAGATGAGCGCTAGTCTCGTGGGCTCGGAGATGTGTATAAGAGACAGATGCTATGGTCGGTGGTTTTGCTGCCGATGCCGGCGGGGACAATCTGCCCCCGTTCGACGTGCCGGGTGCGGCGTCCGCGACCAAGGCCGCTGCTGTGGCACCCGCAGCCTCTGCAAACGACGACGTCCCCGCCGCTCCCTGGGAATCCAATCCCGGTGCTGGCAGCCCCTTCGGCCATCAGGGCGCAGCCCCGAGCATCCCGCAGACCGAGGACGAGGCCAAGGCCCTCATCCGCAGCGTCTTCGGTCAGTCCACCATCTTCAAGCCGGTGGAGTAACCGTGCGGGCGGGTATGCTGCTCAAGAAGAGATCTCTTTGCCCGGGCGCATCTGTATTTCGGACATGTGCAACGTGGTGCCGCGTATGTCGCATTTGAGCAGACAGGTGCGTGACGGTCGGCCTAGGATGCTGAGGTCGATACGATACGTCGCATGGCTGTCCGTGTACTCGACTTGCTCGGCGTTAATGGTTGCTCCGATTGCCAAATAAACGCCTAGCTCGGCATCGACAATCTTGAAGTCCTTTATCTTGACCTTGAACTCTTGATAGAGGGACGGGCTGTTGTAGTAGACGGTTCGGGTTCCGTCGGTGCACTCATCGGTCGTCTCCCATTTGACGACGGGCTGGTCCGAGCTGGCTATCAGCAGTTCTGCTCCAAAAGCTATGGCATGGGTGATGACAACCAGCAATGCCCAGCCGACAAAGAGATAGAGAACCACATATGCAACGGGGTGTTTTGAGCGGATGTTTTGGAGCGCGTTGGGGGCATTCATGGGGCACCTCCAAATTACTATCTATGGCAATCAAATTATACCTCGCCGTCATGAGCGCCGCCTCGAGTAGTGGCTCGGCATTTAGCCATTTAGTGGTACGCATTAAATGTCGGATTCCGGCTCTACAAGATTTAGCTTTAAATATTATGCAGATGCGAATTATTCAACTTTGCATAATCTATGGGTGCGGCTTGCGCTCCAGGACATGTATATCGACTGAGGTAACACGTCCGCCCCGCTCGCTGGCCTCGCGCCGTGGTACGATTTTTGAGTTTGAAAGTCCCGCCGTGCTCCGGCTGCCCTTGCAGCTCGGCGTGCGGCCGCACGTAAAGGAGCCATCATGGCCGGTATGAACATGCAGCAGATGATGAAGCAGGCTCGCAAGATGCAGGAGCAGCTTGCCGCCGCGCAGGAGAACCTCAAGTCCCAGACCGTCGACGCCTCTGCCGGCGGCGGCATGGTCAAGGTGACCGTTAACGGCGAGATGGAGCTCGTCAACCTCACCATCGACCCCGATGCTCTCGATCCCGAGGACGTCGATATGCTGCAGGACATGATCATGGCTGCCGTCAACGAGGCCGTCCGCGGCGTCAACGAGCTCGCCAACAAGCAGATGGGCGCCATCACCGGCGGCCTCAACATCCCGGGCATGCCGTTCTAAGACACGCATATATATGAGTGCGAATCACAGTCTGCAAAAACTGCTCGATGAGCTGGGCCGTCTGCCGGGCATTGGTCCCAAGTCGGCCCAGCGCATCGCCTATCACCTGCTCGAGGCCGATGCCGAGGAGGCCCGCCGCCTGGCCGAGGCCATCCTGGAGGTCAAGCAGGAGGTCCACTTTTGCAGCCGTTGCTTTAACTACGCCACGGCCGACGAGTGCTCCATCTGCCAGGACCCGATGCGCGATACCACTCGCATTTGCGTGGTGGGCGAGCCGCGCGACGTCCAGGCGATTGAGCGCACGGGCAGCTATCATGGCCTGTACCATGTGCTGGGCGGCGTGATCAGCCCCATGGACAAGATTGGTCCCGAGCAGTTGCACATCCGCGAGCTGCTGGCGCGTCTGGGCCACGAGGATATCCATGAGGTCATCATCGCCACCAACCCCAATATTGAGGGCGAGACCACGGCGAGCTATCTGGCCCGTACCATCAAGCCGTTGGGCGTTGAGGTATCGCGTCTGGCAAGCGGCCTTCCCGTGGGCGGCGACTTGGAGTATGCCGACGAGCTTACGCTTGGCCGCGCCATCGAGGCCCGTCGCGCGATTTAGGTGGCGAGCCTGCTCCTGCCGTATGTTTTCCTCGCGACGCACGGGGTAGTCATAATTTCCCCGTGTGACTGTGAGTTTGTTGTGCAACAAAGATGCTTCGTATCCGCTTATCGTATGGATGCTTCCGCTCGCATCCTTAATTTGCCCATTCGTTGCGCAACATTTTGGGTTCGCTGATACACTCAAATATGGATTTGAATGAATGCGCCGCTTCTGAGCGGCGTGTTTTTCTTGGAGGAGAGCGCATGCGGCCCGGTGGCACTCAGACAAAGCGCGGCGCCGCGGTGCGCATGCGACGCCGACTGGGCTTGGCGCCGCGGGCGTACGCACTGCTATCGTGCTCGCTGGTGCTGGTCATAGCTGGCGTTTCTGCCTATGGCATGACCGTGCCGTCCATGATGCAGGCGCATGCCGCACGCGAACCGCGCGTGGGGCATGAGGTCAAAAGTGATCTGGGTACCACGACTGGATATGCTTGGGCAAGTGTGGTCGCGCATATTGTGTTTGGCACCGACGATGCGGACGGCGCCGAGGCCCCGGACAACGAAGTCACGCTTGCCAATGGCAAAACCATCGTGCTCACCAACACCAAGATCATCGATCGGTTGTCCAACAATAGCGTGGCGGCAACGGTGAATAAGGTCGAGCAGCAGAAGGAGCAGGACGCCCAGCAGTCCGGAAAGCCCGGTAGCTCGGATACTTCTGGCTCCGGCTCGGATTCATCGAGTTCGGGCGGCGGCTCTGGGTCGGGTTCCTCTACCGGAGGGTCTGGAAACGGCGGCTCGACGGGCGGCAACACTGACAACAGTGCAAACTCCGGTGCCCTTTCCGCTGCTGAGGAAGAGAACATTCACAGTTGGCTTGTGACCAAGTACAACATGCTCGACGGCTATGTTTCTCGTGCCAATGACGTGGTCTCGACCTATAACTCTACGGGAGATCCCAGGCCGTGCGACAGCCTGGTCGGGGAGATGTTTGTCATTCGAGCCGAGTTCGGTCGTCAGACATTCTCGCCCCGGTCAAAGTGGTATCAGCAGTATGCCAATCTGTGGGGCTGTTACACCAACCTATGTCAATGGGTCGGCCATTACGGCGATGATGACGTCGCGCTCGGTAATTTCAACAATAACGTGGCGGCGCTTGCCCTATGATGACCGATCTTGCATCCACCACACCACAATCACTCGGTCGCGATCCCATGGTCGGCCTGCGCCTGGCGCGTGTCGACGGGTTTGAGCCGGCCATTGCGCTCGGTCAGGACGAACTGCCTGCCTATCTGCGTCGTTTTACGATGCTGTTTGCCGACGATGCCACCATGCGCCGTGGCGGTATCGGCCGCGTGACGCGTGCCGTCAACGCCCAAGGCGAGGCCGTGGCGCTCAAGCAGCTCATCTTGCCGGCGCGCGATGAGTTCGACGACGATGCCGCTCACGAGGCGCTGGTCGCCAAGTTCAAGGCAGCGTTTCGCGAGGAATACGAATGTCATCGTGCCCTTTCGGGCCTTAAGGGCTTTCCCCGCCTCTATGGCTGGGGCGAGGTCGACGGTGTGTCTGCAATTGTCATGGAATGGGTCGAGGGCGAGACGCTTGCCCGCTTGCGTTCGCGACTTGCCGTGGACGATGCCGGACGCCTGTCGCCGCTTGTGGCGGCGCGTCTGGGTCGCGACCTGTTCGATCTGCTCTGCCGTATGAGTCTGGTGGGCGAGGGCTTTGTCCATCGCGATATCTCGCCCGCTAATATTATGGTGCGCACGGCGCGTCTACCGCTTGACCGGCAGCTTGCCGAGGGCACCTTTGACCTGTGCCTGATCGACTTTGGCTCGTCGCTGGCGCTTGAGCCTGCGTCGGCCGTGGCCGGTACCGGCGGCAAGGCGTCGTTTACGGAGCGCTATGCCACGCTGCGTCGCGCGACGGTGGCCTACGCTCCGCCCGAGATGCTCACCGACGATATTCCCGACCTGCGCGCTTTGCGTATGTCGCCGGCGATTGACGTCTATGCCGCGGCAAGCACGGTTTACGAGCTCATTGCCGGCGTCGCGCCATACGAAGCCGCGCCGAGCACTTCGGGCACTGTCTCTTATACACATCTCCGAGCCCACGAGACTAGCGCTCATCTCGT
>URNK01000160.1 GCA_900549195.1 uncultured Collinsella sp. | reverse complement strand
GTCGGCAGCGTCAGATGTGTATAAGAGACAGGTAGCCTTCTTGGCTGTCGTCTTGCGAGTCGTGGTCTTCTTTGCCGCAGGCTTCGCAGCAGGCTCGGGCTCAGGAGCAACCTCAGCCTTCACCTCAGGCTCGGCCTTTGTGGGCTCAGCTTCATCCGGCTTCTCCTCGGCCTTGGGTTCCTCAGCGGCCACCGGCTCAGCAACAGCCTCTGGCTCGTCGACAACCGCCGCCGGCCTCTCAATCTCCGGATGCATAAAGAAGTACAGGTCCAGATACTTGTCGGCCGAGCGCGTCCAGCTAAAGTCCTGGCTCATGGCCTGCGTGACTAGCTGGTTCCATGCCTCACGGTTATCCCAGAACAGGCGTGCTGCGCGGAACACCGCGTCGCCCATCTCGTCGCCGTTAAAGTTGGTAAACGAGAAGCCCGTGCCCTCGCCGGTAAACTCGTTATACGGGATCACGGTGTCCTTCAGGCCACCGGTCTCGCGCACGATGGGCAGTGTGCCGTAGCGCATGGCGATGATCTGCGACAGGCCGCAGGGCTCAAACTTCGAAGGCATCAGGAACATATCGGCGGCAGCGTACATGCGCTGCGACAGCGCCGGATCGAACTCGATGCGCGCGGCCATGGTGCCGGGGTACTTGTCCTGGAAGTAGCGCAGACCGTCCTCGTAGTCGCGGTCGCCGGTGCCCAGCACGGCCACCTGAACGCCGCCGGACAGGATGCGGTCGAGCGCGTACATGACCAGGTCCATGCCCTTCTGGCGCGTCAGGCGCGTGACCATCACCATAAGCGGGCGGTCGTCGCGCACCTCGAGCCCCAGTTCCTCCTGCAGCTTGGCCTTGCACACGGCCTTGCCGGAACGGTCGTCAACCGTGTAGTTGGCGGCAATGCGCTTGTCGGTTGCCGGGTCAAAGGCCGCCACGTCAATGCCGTTGAGGATGCCCTGCAGCGCGTAGGAACGCTCGCGCAGTACGCCGTCCAGGCCCTCGCCAAACTCGGGCGTCTGGATCTCGCTCGCGTAGGTGGGGCTCACCGTGGTGATGGCGTCGGCATAGTGCAGCGCGCCCAGCATGTAGTTGATGCTGCAGGCGTCGCAGCGCAACTGCGTGGCGGCCGCCGGAATATGCGCCACACCCAGGATGTCCTCCATCACGGTGTCGCTAAACTGGCCTTGGAACGCCACATTGTGGATCGAGAACACGGTCTTGACGCGGTCATAGAGCGGCAGGCCCTGGTAGAACTCGCGCAAGAACACGGGTGCCAGTGCCGTTTGCCAGTCATTGCAGTGCAGGATGTCGCACTCAAAATCGGCCGGCAGGTGCTGCAGGCTCTCGGTGATGGCCTTGGAGAAGAACGCAAAACGCTCGCCGTCGTCAAAGAAGCCGTACGGATAGTCGCGCGCAAAGTAGCGCTCGTTGTCCACGAACATATAGGTGACGCCGTCGTGCTCGAGCTTCTCCAGCCCGCAGTACTCGTTGCGCCAGCCCAGGCTCACGTAAAAGTCGGCAAAGTGCTCCATCTGCGCCTTGTACTCGTCCTTGATGGTGGCGTACTTGGGCACCATTACGATAACCTCGGCGCCGGCGCGCACAAGCGCCGCAGGCAGCGAGCCCGCCACGTCGCCCAGGCCACCGGTCTTAACAAACGGTGCGCACTCGGCCGAGGCAAACACGATCTGCATCTTTTTGCTGGAATCTGCCATATTGTCTCCCATGTTGCAATTCGAGAATAGCCGCCTGGCGCTAACCGGGCGGCTATTCTACCTGTTACGAGCGATGTTGCGGTGCCAACGTTAACGTACGATGGTGGTGTCGGAAGTTAACGGAGCCTTGCCCAGCACCAGGATGTTCTCGGGCGTGCCGCGAAGCTCGGTGTTGGTGGGAACCACGTTGTTCTTGTCCAGAATGGCGTTCTCAACGCGTGCGCCGCTCTTGATGACACAGCTCTGGTTGATGATCGAGTTGGTCACCGAGGCGCCCTCCTCGACCACGACGCCGCGCGACAGGATCGAGTTGCGCACGGTGCCCTTGATGATACAGCCGGCCGAGATGATCGAGTTGCACGCGTGGCTGCCGGTCGCATAGCGCGAAGGCGGCACGTCGTGAGCCTTGGTCAGGATCGGGCGCTCGGGGTCAAAGAGCTGGTCGGCCACGGTTTGGTCAAGCAGGTCCATGCTGCGGCGATACAGCGACTTCTCACTAAACACGCCCACGACCTCGCCCTTGTACTCGTAGCTGCACACGTCGATGTTGCCAAAGTCGCCCTGGAGTGCCTCGAGCAGGTCCAGATAGTCGGCGGCCTGGTAGTGCTCGATAATCTCGAGCAGCGTCTCGCGGTTGACGATGCAGCAGTCCATAGAGGCGTTGTCGCCGTACGCGACGCCAGCGCTCACGCCCGTCAGGCGACCGTTCTCGTTAATCTCGAGTTTGGTCTCGTCATCGACGTTGCGCGTGGCCTTGCAGTACACCACGGTCATCTGGGCACCGGAGTTCTCGTGCGCGTCGATGATGGTGTTGAGATCCATGTTAAAGATGATGTTGGTGCCCATCATCACAACATAGGGCTTGTCCGAGCGCTGGAACAGCGTCTTGTTGGAGATGATGTCGCGCAGCAGGAAGCGCATGCCGCCCTTGGTGGTGCCATACGCGTTGCCGGGCACCATGAACAGGCCGCCCTTCTTGCGGTCCAGGCCCCAGTCCTTGCCCGAGCCAACGTGGTCGATCAGCGAGCGGTAGTTGCCCGGCATGACGACGCCGACGGTCTTAATGCCGGCATTCATCATGTTGGACAGCGGAAAGTCGATCAGGCGGTAGCGGCCCAAAAAGGGAACGGACGCGATGGGGCGGTCCTTGAGCAGGACGCTGCCGTAGCTCGAAGAGTAGTTAGCGGTGATATAACCGATGGCCTTGCGATTGATCATCGGATCATTCCCCCTTCCCGATAACGACGTCATTTCCAACGACGGCCGTATCCTTGGTGGTATCGACAGAGCCGAGCTTCACGCCCTCTTCGACCGTGGAGTTCTCGCCCAAAATAGCGCGGCAGATGTGCGCGCCGCTCTTAACGTGCGCACCCGGCAGCAGCACGGAGTCCTCGACCACGGCGCGCTCCTCGATGATGACATCGGTCGAAAGGATCGAGTGGCGAGCGGTGCCGTAGATCTTGCAGCCGTTGGAGACCAGGCAGTCGTCCAGGCGGCCGTCCGGGCCAATGTAGTGCGGCGGACGCGTGGTGATGTTGGACATGATGGGGAAGTGCTTGTCGAACAGATCGAACTCGGGGTTGTTGCCCAGCAGGTCCATCGAGGTCTCGTGGAAGCTGGCGATGGTGCCGACGTCCTTCCAAAAGCCGTGGAACTCGTAGCTGTACAGGCGCTTGCCCTCGCCGAGCAGCTTGGGGATGATGTCCTTGCCAAAGTCGTGGCTCGAGCGCTGGTCCAGAGCGTCCTCTTCGAGCGCCTCGATCAGCACGTCGGCCGAGAAGATGTAGATGCCCATGGACGCGAGATTCGAATCGGGCTTATCGGGCTTCTCGGTGAACTTGATGATGCGGCCGTCCTCGGGGTCGGTGGTCAGGATGCCAAAGCGGCTGGCCTCCTCCCAAGGCACGGGCATAACGCTCACCGTGAGGTCGGCGTTGTTCTCAATGTGCGTCTTGAGCATCTTGCGGTAGTCCATGCGATACAGGTGATCGCCCGAAAGAATCAGGACGTACTTGGGGTCGTTGGCCTTGATGTAGTCCAGGTTCTGCGTAATGGCGTCGGCCGTGCCCGCATACCATGCGCCGCCGGTCTGCGTCTCGTACGGCGGCGGGATCGAAACGCCGCCGTCGCGGCTGTCCAGATCCCAAGCCTCGCCGGAGCCCACGTAGGCATGCAGCAGGTAGGGGCGATACTGCGTCAGAACGCCCACCGTGTCGATGCCCGAGTTGGAGCAGTTGGAGAGCGAAAAGTCGATAATGCGGAACTTGCCACCAAAGCTAACCGCCGGCTTAGCGATCTTTTGGGTGAGTGCCCCCAATCGGCTGCCCTGTCCTCCTGCGAGGAGCATCGCGATGCATTCTTTCTTACTCATCGATTTCTCCTTCTGTCATCGATGTTCCTAAACCCATTAGCGACGGGCGCGGCGCAACGTCACGCCCGTCGAGTAATGCCGTGCTGGCATAGGGGAGCTCGCGGCCTTTACGCGCTGTCTCTTATACACATCTGACGCTGCCG
>URNK01000159.1 GCA_900549195.1 uncultured Collinsella sp. | reverse complement strand
GCATAAAATGCTCGACGTGCTCTGGCTTGCCGCGGAAGCCGCGACGCAGGCGGCAGTTTTGCGTAGCGATGCCGGCCGGGCAGGTATCCTGCTGGCAGTCGCGCTGCATGAGGCAGCCCATGGAGATGAGCGGCATGGTCGCAAAGCCAAACTCCTCGGCACCCAGCAGGCAGGCGACGGCAACATCGGTGCCGTCCATGAGCTTGCCATCGGCCTCGAGCACCACGCGTGAGCGCAGGCCGTTTTGCAGCAGCGTCTGCTGGGCCTCGGCAAGGCCAAGCTCCAGCGGCAGACCGGCGTGCCAGATCGAATCGCGCGCCGCAGCACCGGAGCCGCCGTTGTGGCCGCTGATCAAGATCTTGTCGGCAGCGCCCTTGGCAACACCAGTGGCGATGGTGCCGACGCCGGCCTCGCTGACCAGCTTGACCGACACGCGCGCGCCGGGGTTGGCGTTCTTAAGGTCAAAGATCAGCTCTGCCAGGTCCTCGATGGAGTAGATGTCGTGGTGCGGCGGAGGCGAGATCAGGCCGATACCGGGCGTGGACTGACGGACCTCGGCGATCCAGGGGTAGACCTTCTTGCCGGGCAGGTGGCCGCCCTCGCCGGGCTTGGCGCCCTGGGCCATCTTAATTTGAATCTCAAAGGCGCTGCACAGATAGCGGCTCGTCACGCCAAAGCGCGCACTTGCCACCTGTTTGATGGCGGAGTTCTTGGAGTCACCGTTGGCCAACGGGGTCTCGCGACGCGGATCCTCGCCGCCCTCGCCGGAGTTGGAACGGCCGTGTAGGCGGTTCATGGCGATGGCCATGCACTCGTGTGCCTCTTTGCTGATGGAGCCATACGACATAGCGCCGGTGTTAAAGCGGCGGACGATGTTGAGCGCGGGCTCGACCTCGTCGAGTGCCACCGGAGTGCGGCCGCTGGCATCAAAGTCCAGCAGGTCGCGCAGGCGCACGGCACGGCCGGTGCGGTGCAGGCGGGCGCTGTACTCCTTAAAGGTGTTGTAGCTGTCCTCACGGCAGGCGGTCTGCAGCAAGTAGACAGTCTGCGGATCGATGAGGTGATCCTCGCCGCCGAGCGGGCGCCACTTGGTCAGGCCCAGCGTGGGCAGTTGATCGGGAGCCGGGCTCTTAAGGATAGCGAGCGCGGCGTCGTAACGCTCGTTTTGCTCGCGCTCAACGTCCTCGACACCCATACCGCCCACACGGCTCACCGTGCCGGCGAAGTACGCGTTGACGAACTCCGGCGTAAAGCCAACGGCCTCAAAGATTTGCGCGGAGTGGTAGCTCTGCACCGTGGAGATGCCCATCTTGGACATGATGGAGACGATGCCCGCCGTCGCGGCCTTGTTGTAATTGGCGATGCCCTGCTCGGCCGTCACGTCCAGGTCGCCGCGTGCCGCCAGATTGCGGATGCACGCATGCGCGTTGTACGGGTAGATGCCGCTTGCGGAGTAGCCCACCAGCGCCGCAAAGTCGTGCGGAGACACGGCATCGCCGCACTCCACCACGATATCGGCAAAGGTGCGCACACCGGCACGGATCAGGTGGTTGTGCACGCAGCCCACGGCGAGCAGCGACGGCACGGGTACCTCGCCCGCAGCGGCACGGTCGCTCAGCACCACGATGTTCACGCCATCGCGAACCGCAGCCTCGACGTCTTCGGCAAGCTGCTTGAGCGCAGCCTGCAGCGCGCCCTCACCCGCGTCGCGGCGGTACACGGCACGGAACCGGCGGGTCTTAAAGCCCACGCGGTCGATGGCGCAAATGCGGTCGAACTCCTCCTCGTTGAGCAACGGGCGCTCCAAGCGAACCAGCTGGCAGGCCGTACGGGAGTCCTCGAGCAGGTTGCCGTGGTTGCCCAGATAGAGCGTGGTCGAGGTGACCATGTGCTCGCGCAGGGCATCGATCGGCGGATTCGTGACCTGGGCGAACAGCTGATAGAAGTAGTCGAAGAACGAGCGCGTCTTCTTGGACAGGCAGGCCAGCGGCGCATCGATACCCATCGAGGCGAGCGGCGCCTTGCCCTGCTGGGCCATGGGACGCACGACTTCGTCAACATCATCCCAGTGATACCCGAGCTTGGCCATGCGCACGGCGGCGGGCACCTCGGTATCCTCGGCGGGCGTGGGCGCGACGGGCTTGTCGAGCGCGTCGACGGTCAGCGTCTCCTCGGCGATCCAGTCGCGATAGGGCTTTTCCTTGGCGTAACGGGCGCGCAGCTCGTCGTTGTAGATGACGCGGCCGCGGGCAAAATCGACCTCGAGCATCTGGCCCGGTCCCAGACAGCCGCTCGTCAGGATGTTCTCGGGGCTCACCTCGATGGTGCCCACCTCGCTTGCCAGCATAAAGCGACCGTCGCGCGTCACATAGTAGCGGGCGGGACGCAGGCCGTTACGGTCGAGGGCGGCACCCAGCGTGCGACCGTCGGTAAAGGCGATGGCCGCCGGGCCATCCCACGGCTCCATGAGCATGGACTGGTAAGCGTCGTAGGCGCGGCGCTCCTCACTCAGGCTGTCGTTGTGGTCCCACGGCTCGGGCAACAGCATGGACGCGGCACGCGTAAGCGGGCGACCGTTCATGACCAAAAACTCAAGCACGTTGTCCAGAATCGCGGAATCGGAGCCCTCGCGGTTGATGATGGGCATCACGCGCTCAAGATCATGCTGCAGCACGGGACTGTACAGGTTGGGCTCGCGGGCGCGGATCCAGTTGACGTTGCCCTTGAGGGTGTTGATCTCGCCGTTATGGATGATAAAACGGTTGGGGTGCGCGCGTTCCCAGCTGGGCGTGGTGTTGGTGGAGTAGCGCGAGTGGACGAGCGCCACGGCCGTCTTGACGGCGGCGTCGTTGAGATCGATGAAGAAGCGGCGCATCTGCGTGGCGACCAGCATACCCTTGTACACGATGGTGCGCGAGCTCATGGAGCACACATAGAAGATCTTGTCGCGCAGGGCAAACTCGACGTCGGCCTTCTTCTCGATGGTGCGGCGGCACACGTACAGACGACGCTCGAAGGCATCGCCGGCGGGCGTGTCGTCCGGACGGCCCAGGAAGGCCTGCAAGATGGTGGGCATGCAGGCGCGGGCCGTCTCGCCCAAATCGTGCGGGTCGACCGGCACCTCGCGCCAAAAGAGCAGCGGCACGCCGGCCTCGGCGCAGCCCTCCTCAAACACGCGGCGGGCATCCTCTACGCCCTTCTCGTCCTGCGGGAAGAACAGCATGGCCACGCCATAGTCGCCCTCTGCCGGCAGAATCTGGCCACACTTTTGAGCCTCTTTACGGAAAAAGTGATGCGGAACCTGGAACAGGATGCCGGCGCCGTCGCCGGTGTTCTTCTCGAGTCCCGTGCCGCCGCGGTGCTCCAAGTTGACCAGAATGGACAGTGCGTCGTCCAGGATCTGGTGATGGCGCTCGCCGTTGATATCGGCAAGCGCGCCGATGCCGCATGCATCGTGGTCGAATTCGGGGCGATAAAGGCCCTGCTGCTGAGCGGAATCTGCCTGCATCGCGATCCTCCCCTAGATATTAGACAGTCAGTTGAATAGGCATACTAGGAGCACCGCCGGCCCGTTGTGTTTCCCACCCGTTTCGAAACAATCGCGTAACGCACGCCCTACGAGTGGACACCGCCGACCTCAAGGGCGACAACATAGGCCCCAAGTTCGGCCTGCAAACTCACCTCTTCAAACATCTCAATCTGTAACAGTAAGACCCAATTTTGGCGCCTAGATGTTACAGATTGAGATGTTTTCGAGAGACGGTTCCGAATGTCTCAATCTGTAACACGGAGGGGCGGCTTTGGCGGCCAGCTGTTACAGATCGAGATATTCCATAGGACCATTTCTTCCTGTCTTGATCTGTAACACCTAGGCCCTATTTCCATCCCTAGTTGTTACAGATCAAGACATTTCGGTAATCCCCTTTCACCATCCTATTCAAATACAACAATTTTGTTAGTCTTAGTTAACTTTTTAGCATAAAACGGGTATCCTTTGCGGCGTCAAACAAACGGCACGCAGGAGCGCACCATGCTCAATCATCTCAAACATCATTTTGGCTCCCGACGCACCGGCGGTCACGGAGGCCTAGACATTGCGCGGAATATCGGCCCCGGGCTGCTCGTGACCGTCGGCTTTATCGACCCGGGCAACTGGGCCTCAAATATGGCCGCGGGCTCGCAGTTTGGCTACGCGCTGCTGTGGATCGTCACGCTGTCCACGATTATGCTCCTGTCTCTTATACACATCTCCGAG
>URNK01000158.1 GCA_900549195.1 uncultured Collinsella sp. | reverse complement strand
CCGATGATGGAGAGCGCGGGCGTCGAAAGCGCCTCGGGGTTGCCGCGCACATAGAGCGTCTGAGGTACATCAGAAAGCTCCAAAACGGTCTCGGGATACAACGCGTCACCTGGATGCAGCTCGAAGGTCCCCTCAGCCATCATTGGTCCCTCCTTCCCTGGTACATCGCCGCCTCGAGCACGTGGTCCTGCGTCACCTGCTCGCTCTCGGCGACATCTGCGATCGTGCGCGCAATGCGAACAAGGCGCACGATGCCACGCCCTGTGAGATGCGTGCGCTTCGACAGGCCGAGCACACACTTCTCCGCCGCATCATCGAGCTCAAAGGTCGAAACGACGCCGTCAATGGACCGTGTCTCGTCATCCTCGGCCTCGGCATCCGCATCGTCCATGCGGGATTCGCGCCAAGCGCGAAAGGCGCGACCGCGCACAACGTAGTCACGTAACTCGGCCGACGACATGCCCTCCGCACCCTCGATAATCACTTGAGGGTCGGGACGGGTCACATCAATCATCATGTCGATACGGTCGGCCAAAGGACCGCGCAGTTTAGACCGATAGCGCTCGACCATCGCCGCCGAGCAGCGGCATGGCACCTCACGGTCGCCCAAAAAGCCGCAGGGGCAGGGATTGCTCGCAGCGAGCAGCTGAAAGCGCGACGGGAAGGTAAAGGCCCCGTCGACGCGTACGATCCTCACATAACCGCGTTCGATGGGCTGACGCAGCGTCTGCAGTACGCCCGTGGGAAACTCGGCAAGCTCGTCCAAAAATAGCACGCCGCCATGAGCAAGGCTGATCTCACCCGGGTGCACCGGGCGCCCACCGCCGATAAGGCCTGCGGTCGAAATACTGTGATGGGGACTGCGGAAGGGGCGGTGCCCCGCCAACAAGCCATCAATGTTCTCACCCAAAACCGAATGGATGCACAGTGCCTCCTGCTGATCCTCAACGGAAAGCTCGGGCAGGATGCCGGTCATACGGCGTGCGAGCATCGTCTTGCCCGATCCCGGAGACCCGATCATGAGCAAGCCGAGTTCTCCTGCCGCCGCAAGCGCCATGCCGCGTTTAGCGACTTCCTGCCCCAGCACGTCTGCATAGTCGAGCTCGGGCTCAAAGGTCGCCTCGACACCCTCGGAATCCAAGTAGTGCCGTGCGGCATCGCCCATGCCGTGAGCAAGCTGAGACAGATGGTCGATAAAGCCGCAATCCACGCCCGCGAGTGGCACATGCTGGTCGGACCTGCCGGCGATAAAAGACAGCCCCATGTCGCGAGCCAATAGCTGAAACGCCACCTCGCCTTTGACAGGAAGCACCGTGCCGTCCAAGCCGAGCTCGCCGGCGATAAGACAACGATCGAGGTTGTCGCGGGGAATCTGACCATCGGCCGCTAGAACCGCGATGGCGATGGGCAGATCAAAGCCGCTACCGGTCTTGCGAATATCGCCGGGCGCCAGATTGACCGTAATGCCCGAGCGCGGGATCTCAAAGCCGGCCGAGCGCATCGCACAGCGAATACGACCGCGCGACTCCATCACCTCCATACTCGGGATGCCGAGCATCTGAATGCCCGGAACGCCGCCGGCAAGCGAGACCTCGACCGTGACGTGAATCGCCTCGACGCCGCGGATGCAGGCCGCGTGAACGGCAAACGTCTCGAACGCCATCACGACACCTGCCAATCGAACGCGTTGTACTGATGCTCGATCTCGGCGATATGCCCGCCGCGAATGGTGACACCCACGGCATCGAAGCGGATCGCCTTGAGCGGATAATGCTCCATAAGATAGCAGCTTGCGATGCGGCGGTAGCGGCGTTGCTTTTGGGCGTCCACGGCCTCCTCGGGAAAGACCCGCGTGTTGCAATCCAGTACGACGCGTCTGGTCTTGACCTCGGCCATCACCACGACATCGTCGAGCTCATCGAGCAGCACCAGATCAGCCTCGCCCTCGGTGCAACGATAACCCTGCTCCAGCAAGGTGTAGCCGCGCTCGTTAAAGTAGTCGATGGTGATCAGCTCGCCCAGCATGCCCAGCTCGCGGGGACTGAGTCCCTTGATAAACTCGGGCGTCATCGCCCCGCAGTCGAGCTCGCCGTTTTCCCAACGCTCCTTGAGCTGCTGTGTCTTGCTCTTTTTGCTTGCGGCACTCATGGGGTCTCCTTTCCCGCACACTGCAGTGCCCCGATGATGAGGGCACCTTTCATGCGGGTAAGTACCGGAAGCTAACCAAAAGCTGACCAAATGCCGTCAAAAAACGGGCCGTACGCAACAATGGTGTTGCATACGGCCCGCTACCAGCAGGTTTATAAAACCCCAGAGGTCCCTGTCTCCACAATTGACCTAGAAAAGGCGCTCAGTCTGCAGAAAGTTTCCGCAAAAGCTCACACGATGCAGTGGACAAAGTCCATGTTTTCGAATGGCCTCGATGTGCTCGGGGCTCGCATAGCCCTTCGACTCGGCCAGATGGTACTCGGGATACTCGGCGTCGTACTCGACCATCATCTCGTCACGCGTGACCTTAGCCATGATGGACGCCGCGGCGATGCAGGCGATCTTGGCATCGCCCTTCACCACATCGCGCTCGTTAGGAACGGCGCCCAAGGGGTTGCCATCCATAAGCACGCAATCGGGCTCGAGCCCCGTATCGGCCACGGCGCCCGCAACGGCGGTACGGATAGCACGGGCCATGCCCATCTCATCGATATCCTTAGGCGCGATATGGCAAAAACCGATCGCCGTCGCCACCTCGGCAATCTTCACTGAGAGCAACTCGCGGCGCGCCGGCGTGAGCTTTTTGGAATCGTTGACGCCCCAGACGCGCGGCTCCATAGGAAGGCAGACAGCGCATACCGTCAAAGGACCGGCCACCGATCCGCGACCCACCTCGTCGACACCAACGACCACCCCATCGCCGCCAAGCTCATGCATAAGCTCGTACATGTCATTGACGCGCTCGCGCTCGGCAAGTTCCTTGGCATGGCGCTTAAGAGCACGCTCGCAAGCCTTGATCACCTGCTGGCGCGGGTCCTCGCGATAATGCTCCACGAGGGCGGGGATCTCCTCAAACGTTGCGCTCGCCAGCTCTCCGGCAACCTGCGATGCCGAAACCGAGCTCGTCATATTGGCCATACCAGGCCCTCCTTGCATGCAAATCAGATAAAAAGAAGGGCCACCCGAAGGTGACCCTTGTGTCCAAACGAGTGGACAGACGCTGCGATCTTCTTAGCGCTTCTCGGGGATGCGAGCAGCCTTGCCCACCTTGTCGCGGAGGTAGTACAGCTTGGCGCGACGGACGCGACCATGACGAACGACCTCGAGCTTGGCGATCTTGGGGCTGTGAAGCGGGAAGGTACGCTCAACACCGACACCGAAGGACATCTTGCGGACGGTGAAGGTCTCGCGGGCACCGGCGCCGGCCATGCGGATGACGTCGCCCTGGAAGACCTGGATGCGCTCGCGGTCGCCTTCCTTAATGCGGTAGTGAACCTTGACGTTGTCGGCAACGCGAACCTGAGGAATGTCCTCGCGGATCTGCTGACGCTCGATTGCGCGGATGTAATCCATGTGCAATTCCTTACTCTTCTAGAGGTGCCGTACCACTCTGGCCGGCACGTAGTTGAACAAACGTATTCGAGTATACACGCGCGGGTTTCTGCTGCAAGAACAATTTTTTACGCAGACAAAAAGACAAAACCCGCACATGATAACCGCCCGTCTCACGAATGAGACGGGCGGCATGAAGGGGGGCCACACTAGGCGTCTAAACCCAAAAAGTTACGCGGAACGCTTGGCCTCGAGCTTGGCCTGGGCGGCCGCAAGACGTGCGAGGGGTACGCGATAGGGCGAGCAGGACACGTAGTCCACGTCGGCCACGTTAAACAGGCCCTTGATGGACTTGGGGTCGCCGCCGTGCTCGCCGCACACGCCAAAGTGCATGTAGGAATTGGTGGCGCGACCCTTCTCGACGGCCATGCGCACCAGCTCGAGTACCGCCGAGTCGATGGTCTCGAAGGGGTTGTCCTTCAAGATCTTCTTATGCATGTACAGCGGGATGAACTTGGCCTCGGCATCGTCACGGGAGAAGCCGAAGGTGGTCTGGGTGAGGTCGTTGGTGCCAAAGCAGAAGAAGTCTGCGTGATGGGCGATCTCGTCAGCGACCATGCAGGCGCGCGGCAGCTCGAGCATCGTGCCCACGGGAATATTGAGCTCGACGCCCTCCTCAGCGGAAACCTCGGCGATGACGCGCTCGATGACCTTGCGAGTCTGGACCTGTCTCTTATACACATCTCCGAGCCCACGAGACTAGCGCTCATCTC
>URNK01000157.1 GCA_900549195.1 uncultured Collinsella sp. | reverse complement strand
GAGCTCGACGAGGGCCTCGCCGTAGCTTACGCGCGTGGCGATTTTTTTGACGTCTGCCATCCTAGAGCTCCTCTCCGGCGGCCGTGAGCTCTGCCATGGCCTGCTCAAACTGTTCATCGTTGGGGGCCTTGCCGTGCCAACCAACCTGGTTCTCCATAAAGGAAACGCCCTTGCCCTTCATGGTCTCGGCGATGATGGCGGTCGGCTGACCCTTGGTGGCGCGGGCCTCGGCAAAGGCGGCGCGGATCTGATCGAAATCGTTGCCGTCGGCGAGCTCCACCACGTGGAACTTGAACGCGCGGAACTTGTCGGCGAGCGGCATGGGGTCGTTGACCTCCTCGACGGGGCCGTCGATCTGCAGGCCATTGTGGTCGACGATCACGCAGAGGTTATCGAGCTGCTGGTTGCCGGCAAACATGGCGGCCTCCCAGACCTGGCCCTCCTCGCTCTCGCCATCGCCCAGCAGGGCGTACGTGCGGTAAGTATCGCCCCAGTGCTTGGCGGCAACGGCCATACCCACGGCGGCGGAGATACCCTGGCCGAGCGAGCCGGTGGACATGTCGACGCCCGGGGTGTCGTTCATGTTGGGATGACCCTGCAGGTGGCTGCCGATATGGCGCAGCGTCTCGAGATCCTCCTTGGGGAAGAACCCACGCTCGGCGAGCACGGCGTACAGGCCCGGAGCGCAATGGCCCTTGGAGAGCACAAAACGGTCGCGATCGGCCTTGCGGGGATCGGCCGGGTCGACGTTCATTTCCTCAAAGTACAGATAGGTCATGATGTCGGCAGCGCCGAGCGAACCGCCCGGATGGCCGGACTTGGCAGCGTGCACGCCGGTGACGATGCCCTTCCTTACCTCGTTGGCAACCTTTTTGAGCTCTTCGTCGCTCATTGTGCCTTCCTTTCATCCTCATTAGACAAAATGCGCACGGCACGGAAAGGTAATCCCAACACAGCCGCAATGCACGTACGTCATTCATTATGCTGGAAACTGATGGCTTTACCAGAGTTTTTATCATTATTTGAACAATTTAGCAGGCAGAACCGCTGATGAAACGGTTTATCAATGTGAACGTCTTTTGGATGGAACGCAGTCGACCCTACGCGCTAATGTCCTTGAATCCCTCGCCGAAGGCTTCCGTAACGTCAGCGACCGTCACAATGGCGTGAGGATCGCGCTCGCGCACGATCGTCTTGAGGGTATTGAGCTCTCGACGGCTCACGATGACCATAATCACCGGCTTCTCGGCACCCGAATACATGCCAGTCGCCTTAAACTTGGTACAACCACGACCCAGGCCATACATGATATCGGCAGCGATATCAGGGAACTTATCCGAGATGATGAGTACCATACGGCGTTTGTTGCCGCCATCGACCACGGCATCGATCACATAGCCGCTAATGACCATCGAAAGGCCTGCATATAGTGCGTTTTCGATTGAAAAGACCGGAGCCGACAGCGCACACACGGCAACGTCGATTGCCATGACGGTCGAGCCCACCGGCAGCGAGGTGTTACGCGAAATGATTTGGCCAATCGTGTCCGAGCCGCCGGTGTTGGCGCCGGCACGCAACACCATGCCGTAACCGATGCCCGTAATAATGCCGCCCCACATGGCGGGAAGCATCAGGTCCGCATCCGCCAGAGGTGCTACAAACGGGGCGAACAGATCGGTAAAGAAGCCCAGCAGCACAAAGCCCGTCGCGGTCTGCACCACGTAGAACATGCCGCCCTCGCGCATAACGACCAGCAGCAGCAAGGCGTTCATCACGATGGTCTGGATACCGACGGGAAGCGACACGCCTCGCGCCGCGCCGACCGCCTGGATAATGGTGGCAAGGCCCGTAACGCCACCGGCGGCAAGACCATTGGGAATCAAAAACAGGTCGGTCGCGATGGCGGCCAAGGCACACCCCAACATGATCTGGGGCAGGTCGTGAAAGAAGTTCATCGAAAGAATGCGCTTGATGTCCAGACGATATGCCATGCTGCCTCCCTCAAAAAAGCGCACCCAAACGGATGCGCTTTGAACTTCTTCTTGTATTCGATTCTACCGATTCGCCGGACAAAAACCACCCCTGCGCAGGGTTTATTCTGGATACAAACCCGTCCAACCGTTGGGCTTAGCATCGGTTTGAAGCCGCCCGATGTTTTAGACCTCCGAGCCTTCTGCATCGGCGTTGCCGGTGGCCCAGCGATGGTAGCCAATAACAAACGGGTCCAGGTCGCCATCGTCAAGAACGGCCTCGACATTGCTGGTCTCCACGCCCGTGCGTAGGTCCTTGACCATCTGGTACGGGTAGAGCACGTAGCTGCGGATCTGGTTGCCAAAACCAATCGTGGTCTTGGGTCCGCGAATCTCATCGAGCGCCTCGGCACGCTTCTCGAGCTCAATCTCGTACAGGCGAGCCTTGAGGATCTGCATGCACGCGGCCTTGTTCTGGATCTGGCTGCGCTCGTTTTGGCAGGTGACCACAATGCCGCTGGGGAAATGCGTCACGCGCACGGCGGAGTCGGTGGTGTTGACGCCCTGACCGCCCGGGCCGCTCGCGTGGTACACGTCCACGCGGATGTCATCGGGACTGATCTCGATGTCGATATCATCGGGTAGCACGGGGATGACCTCGACGCCGGCAAACGTGGTCTGGCGGCGCTTCTTGTCGTCGGTGGGGCTAATGCGAACCAAGCGGTGGACGCCGGCCTCGGCACGAAGCATGCCAAAGGCATCCTTGCCTTCGACGGTAAAGGTCGCGCGATCGATGCCGATGACCTCGGCCGCGGGGCAATCGTTGATGGTGACCTTCCAACCGCGGCGCTGGCAGTACTTCATGTACATCTTAAAGAGCATGAAGGTCCAGTCCTGCGCCTCCAGACCACCCTGTCCGGGCTTGATGGTCACAATGGCATCGCCGTGATCGAACTCACCGGTAAACCAGCTCGAAAGCTCAAGCTCATCGATGGCACGGGCCAGGCGCTCAGCCGTGGCTGCAGCCTCCTCGCGAAGGGCGGCGGCGTCGGGGTCATCCCCCATCTCCTCGGCAAGCTCCAGCGCGGCGCGGGCATCGGAAAGCTCGCCGCGCGCGGTGTCCACGGCAGCGATATCTTCCTTGGTGCGCGCAATCTCCTCCATGGTGGCACGGGCGGCGTCGGCGTCATCCCAAAAGCCAGGGGCAACACTTTTGGCCTCGAGCTCGGACACGCGGGTACGCTTCTCGTCCAGGTGGAGATATGACTCGACCTCACCGAGCCGGTCCGCAAACGCGTCCAGCTCGGCGGGCGTTACCTCTAAAGCCTCAGCCATTAACGATTCCTGCCGTGGCAGTACTTAAACTTCTTGCCGCTACCGCAGGGGCACGGGTCGTTGCGGCCCACGTTGACGTACGGATCGTCGCTCTCGGACTTGCGATAGGTGGTCACCTTGCCACCGTTGTTGACGGCAGCCGGACCACCCTGGACAGCCGTGCGGGCCTGCACCTGCGCCTGCTTGCGCAGCACCGAGTCGCCGTTGTCACCATCGACCTCGGCAGGGCCGGAGAAGCGCGCGCCCTCGAGCGCGGGCTCCTCCTTGTGCTCCACGGCACGCGGGGCAGCCTTGATCTCGATGCGCAGAACCGTGCGCAGGTAATCCTCATACATGGTATCGACGAGTATCTGGAACGCGCCGTAGGCCTCGGTCTTGTACTCAACCAGCGGGTCGCGCTGGCCAAAGCCGCGCAGGCCGATGCCGGTCTTGAGGTAGTCCATCTCCTGCAGGTAGTTCATCCAGCGGGTATCGATGACGCGCAGCATGACCTGGGTATTGAGCTCGCGCATCAGGTCCTCGCCCAGACGCTCGGCCTTCATGTTGTAGCACTTCTCAACATAGGCCAAGACATCGGCAGCCAGGGCTTCAAAGTCCTCGTCGGGGAACTTCGGCGTATCGATGTGGCCGGTGAGCTCCACAACCCACTTGCGCAGGCCCTCCAGGTCGCGCTCGCCCTCGTGGCTGTCCTTGGTGCAGAACTCCTGCACGCAGCGGTACACGGTATCGTGCATGACCTCGGTGATGTGGTCGGTCAGGTCCTTGCCGTCCAGAATCTTGTTGCGCTCGGCGTAGATGACCTGGCGCTGCCTGTTCATGACGTCGTCGTACTCAAGGACGCTCTTACGCATGGAGAAGTTGATGCTCTCGACCTTGTGCTGGGCGCTCTCGACGGCCTTGGAGATGATCTTGTGCTGAATGGGCATGTCGTCGCCCATGTCGGCCGTGACCATCATCTTGGAGACGCGGTCCATCTTGTCCTGTCTCTTATACACATCTCCGAGCCCACGAGAC
>URNK01000156.1 GCA_900549195.1 uncultured Collinsella sp. | reverse complement strand
TCTTTTGGGCGACGGGGGTCGTTCGAACCTGTGGGTGAACCGCGAGCTGACGCCGGGGCTTCCCATGTTTGGATACACGATCGAGCGCGACGGGGCACCCGCCGTGTTGATCTTTGTGCGTAGTGCGGCCGAAAACCAAATGACCCTCTATTATCAAAACCTGTTCCGCATCTTGTGCGGGCTGGTCGAAAGCGCGCTGGGCCGTGCCTTTGACTATGAGGCGGTGGCGCAGGATAAACGCTGCGTTGAAGGCACTTGCGTGCTCAAGCAGGCTGCCTTTGGCCAAGAGCTCGCGGCGGAGCAGGCGCTGGCAGATAGCAAGATGGGGAGTTTTTTGCTCCTGCGCGTGGTACCGGGCGTGGAGCCTGCCGGCGAGCTGGTGGGCGCAATTGGGTCGGCAATCCGCGAGAGCGACGCGGCGGGCTTGGTCGACGGCGACGTGCTCTACCTGCTTATGCGCCAGGCAAAGGCGTGCGATCTGCCCATTATCCGCGAGCGCCTGAGCGCCAAGCAGATTGCGGTGGAGCCCGTCGACGGCGAGGACATCGTGGCGCTGCTGCAGCACATCTCTTACACCGGTGACGGTGAGGGGGGTGCCGCTTGATCTCGCTTGTTGTTGCTGCCGTCTTGCTGCTGATTCATGCGCTGGTTTGCCTGATGCTGTGGACGCTCATGAAGCTGGGCCTGTTGCCGGTGCGCGGGCACATGTTGGCTGTGATAGTGCTTGTGCCGCTGTGGGGCCCGTTGCTGGTGGTTTTGCTATCGGTCCGCAGCGCGGTGTTTGGCGAGGGGCTGAAAGAGTCTGCGCTGGAGTCGCTGCGCTTCAACGACGACCTGCATCGCAGCATCCTGGTGCACGACCGTGACGCCGATGCAGGCGTAGTGCCGCTCGAGGAGGCGCTCATCGTCAACGACCCGGCATACCGGCGCCGCCTAATGCTCTCTATGCTCACCGAGGAGCCCGACGCTTACCTGGCGCAGCTGCAGGCGGCTAAGCTTAACGACGACGTTGAGGTGGCGCACTATGCCGCGACGGCGGTGGCGCAGATCTCCAAGGAGTCCGACCTTAAACTGCAGCAGCTGGAGCGTGCCTTTAAGACGGACCCGAGCGCGCAAAACCTCAACGAATACTGTGATTTTCTTGGTGAATACTTGGACTCGGGCTTGGCTGAGGGTCGCGTGGCTCAGATTCAGCGCCAACAGTACGCGCGCCTGCTTGCGCGTCGCTGCGAGCGCGAGGATACCCTTGAGCTGCGCATTCGATACGCGACGGCGCTGGCCGATGTCGGACAGATCGACGAGGCGCAGGCCGTGACCGATCAGTTGGTGCTCGACGTGCCCGAGGAGCAGGAGGTTTGGATGCTTTGCCTGCGCCTTGCCGTGATGCGCCGCGATGGTGACGAGGTTCACCGTGTGATCGATGCGATTGACAAGCAGCATGTGTATTTGAGCGCCGACAACCGCGAAAAGTTGGCGTTTTGGCGCGACGGGGAGGAGGCCAGATGAGTGTGGCGCAACATATCCGCGACCGTGCAGGCCGCTTTCGTTGGATGGGACTCCTCGTGGTGTGGGCGGTCTTTATTGCCATGGCCGCCGTGCTGCTGGTGGAGCGTGCCGGCGTGCAGTACAGTGCGGGCCAGCATAAGCTGGGGATGCTTGCCGCCAACGATGCGGTGCCTGCCTCCTCGGCAATCTTTGGCCAAAAGCCCACGTGCCTGGTCATTACCGATTCCGATCAAGCTGGCGTCGAGGACGTAGAGGAACAGTTCGACCAGATTTTGCTGGACATGAAGATCGCCCATCGCGATGTTGATATTGCCACCGACGGTGCGGACGCGATTCCAACGCTCACGTCGTTTGATCGCGTGATTGTGCTTATGCCCTCGCTTGACGGACTGGGTACGCATCTGACCGATCTGATGAGTTGGGTGAGTGCGGGCGGCTCACTCATGCTGGGCATGACGCCAGATAACTCGAACTGCCTGCAGGCTATTGCTTCCAAGCTTGGGATCGAATCGGCCGGATATGACTATGCGACAGCCGAAAGTATCGTTCCGAGTGAGGACTTTATGCTGGGCGGGGGAGAGCGCTACGAGTTCTCGGATCCCTTCGATTCTTCACTTTCGGTTTCATTGCGCGAAACGGCGCACGTCTGGGCAAAGACCGGCGATGCGGGCACGCCGCTCATTTGGTCTAACGATTGCGGAAGTGGTCACACCGTGGTGTGCAACATTGGCATTTACGACAAGGTCATGCGTGGGTTCTATGCTTCGGCCATAAGCTTGCTGGGTGATGCCACGGCCTATCCGGTCATCAACAGCGCCGTGTTCTATTTGGACGACTTTCCTAGCCCCGTGCCCTCGGGCGATGGTGCTTATATCAAGCGTGACTACGGCCTTTCCATTGCCGATTTTTACACCAAGGTCTGGTGGCCCGATCTGCAAAAGCTCGCGCAAAAATACGGCATTCGCTATACCGGCGTGATGATCGAAAACTACGAGGACGCGGTCAACCAGACCAAGCCCGCGCGCCAACCCGATACCACGCAGTTCCGCTATTTTGGCGGCATGCTGCTGCAGATGGGCGGAGAGCTGGGCTTTCACGGCTACAACCATCAGCCTCTGGCGCTCTGGGATACCGACTATGGCACGCTGTACGTCTACAAGACCTGGAAGAACAAAGAGACGCTCGTCGCTTCGCTTAACGAACTTATCGCGTTTCAAGACGAGGTCCTGCCCAACGCTCATGGCTCGGTCTACGTGCCACCGTCGAATATCCTTTCGGCCCGCGCGCGCCAGCTTATCGGCACCGACGTTCCGCGCATTAAGACTATTGCTAGTACGTACTTTGAGGACGGTACCGACCTGCCGTACGTGCAGGAGTTTGGCGTGGCGAGCGATGGTATTGTGGAGCAGCCGCGTATTGTCTCGGGCGGCATGGTCGACGATTCCTATATGCGCCTGGCTGCCGTGTCCGAGCTCAACATGCACTACGTGAGTACGCACTTTATGCACCCGGACGACCTGCTCGATCCCGATCGCGGCGCCAAGGAGGGCTGGGAAGTCTACAAGGGCGGCCTGACCGACTACCTGGACTGGCTTACCAAGTCTGCGCCCGACCTGCGCCGCCAGACCGGCTCGGAATGCTCGGGCGCCATTCAGCGCTTTTCGTCGGTTACGGTGAGCGTGGATACCAGTGCGGATGCCTGGACGCTCAGCCTGGGCAATTTCCACGACGAGGCGTGGCTCATGTTCCGCGCCAATAATGGCGAGCCGGGTGCGGTGACGGGTGGCGAACTGACGCACCTTACGGGCAATCTGTATCTGCTCAAGGCAAATGATAATACCCTGACGATCGAGCGCAAGGAGGGTAGCGACAAATGAGAATCTGCTTGGTACTCGAGGGTTGCTACCCCTATGTGCACGGCGGCGTGTCTACCTGGATGCACGGCTACATTACGGCTATGCCCGAGCACGAGTTTGTGCTGTGGGTGATCGGCGCGCATGCTGCCGACCGTGGCAAGTTTGTCTACGAGCTGCCCGGCAACGTGGTCGAGGTGCACGAGGTGTTCCTGGACGATGCCCTGCGGCTTTCGGGCGAGCAGCACGAAGCCAGTTTTAACGACCGCGAGCGCGAGGCGCTACGCCGTCTGGTGTCGCTCTCCAATCCGGACTGGGACGTGCTGTTCGATATCTTTCAGCGCCGTCGCGTGCATCCGCTCTCGTTTTTGCAGAGCCGAACGTTTATGGACATCTTCCGCGACGTGTGCCTTGCCGAGTACCCCTACACGCCCTTTGCCGACGCATTCCACACCATGCGCTCTATGCTGTTGCCGGTGCTCTACCTGCTGGGCAGCGAGGTGCCGGTTGCCGATGTGTACTACGCTATCTCGACCGGCTACGGCGGCCTGCTCGCCTGTCTGGGCTCAAGCGTTCACCATGCGCCGGTGCTGCTCACCGAGCACGGCATCTATACCCGCGAGCGCGAGGAAGAGATCATTCGCGCCGATTGGGTGGTGCCGTCATTTAAGGACCGCTGGATTCGCTTTTTCTACCTGCTTTCGGAGGAGATCTACCGCCGCGCCTTCCGCGTGACGAGTTTGTTCCATAACGCCCGCAAGACGCAGATTGATATGGGCTGTGATGCGGACAAATGCCTGGTTATCCCCAACGGCATCCAGTTCGATCGCTTTAAGGATATTCCCTTAAAGCCCGATGATGGCTGGGTGGATATTGGCGCAGTGGTGCGCTTGGCGCCCATCAAGGACGTCAAGACCATGATCTATGCCTTCTTTGAGCCTGTCTCTTATACACATCTCCGAGCCCACGAGACTAGCGCTCATCTC
>URNK01000155.1 GCA_900549195.1 uncultured Collinsella sp. | reverse complement strand
GCCGGCGCGGAAACGGCGCCAAACGAAAGCGCCAACGTCAGGCCCGCGACAATAGCAGAATGCTTGGGCTGCATAAGATCCTCCCTGCATTGGTGTAGTTAAAGTTCAGTTTGCAAAGATAAAAATAAGTATTGCAGCTCGCCCGTTGTTGCACAACAACCCCTCGGTAAACGGCAACAACCCTCCGCGAAATCTTAAGGAATTAAACAAACTGGTCGTCGGGCGCCAACAGAAGCTCGCCGTAACGCTCCATCAGCCCGTCCCTCAGCTGGCAGAATGCGGGGATATAGACGTTCAAGATGCGCTGAATCAAATCTTGAGCGAGCTTGTTGTCATAGATATGGACGTTCGTATTGCGGTCTCTGAGCATATCTAGCCAGGCTGCCTCATCAATAAAGTCGTAGAATCGGTACGACTCCTTCAAGATGGCGCGAGGAGACCCCGACGCGGCAAGCGTGGCGCCCTCATACTCGAGCAGACGCTTAAGAAGCTTCCAGCTCAGTTCAAATTGAAGATTGAACTTATTAATCAATCCACTCTGAACAAAATCATTGTTGAGATCCTGATTGGGCGCATCCTCAAGATTCGCCAAGGCGCTGACAAAGTTCTCATATTTTTTCATACAGAATCACACCATCCCCGGCAATTTCATCGAGCAATTGCTGCGATAAGGACTCGTCGAGATTGACGACATCTACATCTAAAAGAGTATCAAGACGTTCATCGATCAAATATGAGAAGCGGCCGAAATCCCGGCAACCTGCTACGGCGATGTCAATATCGCTCTTGGGCAAGTTGTCACCTCGAGCGCGAGACCCAAACAGCACGACCTTCTCGGCGTCACATTCCCGAGCAAAAACTTCGATTTGCTTGTACACCTTGTCGAGAGATGCCATTTGCACCCCTACAGCTTAATGTCAAAGTTGATCTCGGGAACGGTGGCCAGGTCGGCCAACGTCACGCCGTCGACGTACTTTTCGATCACGTCGTCCAGACCACGCCAGAACTTGACGGTCGAGCAAAGATCGCTGCGGGTGCAGCTGTTGTCGATGCCGTCGCACGCCACCGGAGCCGTGCTGCCCTCGACGGCACGCAAGATATCGCCGGCGCGCACCTCAGCCGGGTCCTTGGCCATCATGTAGCCGCCGCCCTTGCCGCGCACGCTCTTAAGCAGGCCAGCCTTCATAAGCGGACGCACCAGCTGCTCCAAATACTTTTGCGAGATATGCTCGCGGTCGGCGACCTCGCGCAGGGCAATCTTGCCCTCGGCGTCGCCAAGCGCTGCGATATAGATCATCAATCGGAGGGCATAGCGGCCCTTGGAAGAAATGAGCATACCTACCCTTCCATAACGCTGGGGACATACATAACCGATGAATTTGTCCCACATCTAGAAAAGTCGAGTGGATTAGTCGGGTTTTCCCTTGACTAACGCCGAACCCATAGTAACTTTATTCCGAGAAGATTCCTAGGGTTTAGTACACCTATGAGTACACCATATACAGAGAGGAACAGCATGAGCGCAAATCCGCTGCTTTCCATCGAAGGTCTGACCGCCTCCGTGGACGAGAAGACCATCCTCCACAACGTCAACCTCAACGTCGCCGCCGGCGAGACCCACGTGCTGATGGGACCCAACGGCGCCGGCAAGTCTACCCTTGGCCACCTGGTCATGGGCGACCCCGTCTATACCGTCAACGACGGCCGCATCGTCTTTGACGGCCAGGACATCACCGAGCTCACCACCGACAAGCGCTCCCGCGCCGGCCTGTTCCTGAGCTTCCAGGCCCCGGTCGAGATCCCGGGCGTGCCGCTATCGAGCTTTTTGCGTGCCAGCATCGCCGGCCGCCCCGGCCTGGAGATGAAGGGCAAGGAGTTCCGCCGTCGCGTCAAGGAGCTCGCGGCCGAGCTCAACATGGACACCGCCTACCTCAACCGAGAGCTGGGCGTGGGCTTCTCGGGCGGCGAGAAGAAGAAGGTCGAGATGCTCCAGCTTCTGCTGCTGCAGCCCAAGCTCGCCATCCTGGACGAGACTGACTCGGGCCTGGACGTCGACGCCCTCTCCACCGTCAGCCATGGCATGGACGCCTACCGCAAGAGCTGCAACGGCTCCATGCTCATTATCACGCACAACACGCGCATCCTGGAGCACCTGGATGTCGACCGCGTCCACGTTATGGTGAAGGGCCACATCGTGCGCGAGGATGACGCCTCGCTGATCCCTTGGATCGACAAGAACGGCTTTGAGACCTTCGAGCGCGAGGCCGCCGATCAGCGCGCCCAGGCCGAGGCCGCCGCTGCCGAGCAGCAGGCGTAAAGGGGCGACGCAATGACCAAGAACCGCACCGAGGTCGCGGACATCGACCGCAGCCTCTACGACTTCACCTATGGCGAGGAGGGATTCGAGCGCCTCGACGCCGGCATCACGCCCGACATCGTGCGCGAGATCAGCGCCAAGAAGGACGAGCCGCAGTGGATGCTCGATCTGCGCTTAAAGTCCCTCGAGATTTTCAATCGTTTTCCCGACCCGACGTGGGGCCCCTCCATCGAGGGCCTGGACATGGACAACATCGTCACCTACGTCAAGCCCAACACCGATCAAAAGCACGACTGGGAGTCGGTGCCTGACGACATCAAGAACACCTTTGAGCGCCTGGGTATCCCCGATGCCGAGCGCAGCTACCTGGCGGGCGTCGGCGCGCAGTACGACTCCGAGCTCGTCTACCACAACATGCAGGACACCGCGTCCAAGATGGGCATCGTCTACTCCGGCATCGAAGAGGCCCTGCACGACCCGCAGTGGGAGCCGCTCATCCGCGAGAAGTTTATGACGCTCATCCCGCCCACCGACCACAAGTTTGCGGCCTTGCACGGTGCCGTGTGGTCGGGCGGCTCGTTTGTCTACGTGCCCAAGGGCACCAAGCTCGACTTCCCGCTGCAGAGCTACTTCCGCCTCAACGCCAAGGGCGCCGGTCAGTTTGAGCACACGCTCATCATCGTCGAGGACGATGCCGACCTGCACTTTATCGAGGGCTGTTCCGCGCCCAAGTACAACGTGGCCAACCTCCACGCCGGCGCCGTCGAGCTCTTTGTGGGCAAGCGCGCGCACCTGCGCTACTCGACCATCGAGAACTGGTCCAAGAACATGTACAACCTCAACACCAAGCGTGCGCGCGTGGACGAGGATGGCGACATCGAGTGGATCAGCGGCTCCTTCGGCAGCCACGTGGGCTACCTCTACCCCATGAGCGTGCTCAACGGCCGTCGCGCCCGCTCGAGCTTTACCGGCATCACCTTTGCCGGCGCCGGGCAGAACCTCGACACCGGCTGCAAGGTCGTGCTCAACGCGCCCGAGACCTCGGCAACCGTCGAGACCAAGGGCATCTCCAAGAGTGGCGGCATTCAGACCTTCCGCAGCTCTATTGTGGCGACACCCAAGGCCGAGGGCTCCAAGGCAACCGTGAGCTGCCAGTCGCTGATGCTCGACGACCAAAGCCGCTCCGACACTATTCCGGCCATGGACATCCGCGCCAAGAACGTCGACATCGGCCACGAGGCCACCATCGGCCGCATCGGCGACGACAAGGTGTTCTACCTGATGAGCCGCGGTATCTCGGAGGAAGAGGCCCGTACCATGATCGTCAACGGCTTTGCCAACCCGGTCTCCAAGGAGCTGCCGCTGGAGTACGCCGTCGAGATGAACAACCTGATTAAGCTCGAGATGGAAGGAGCGATCGGATAATGAAACAGGAAACCAACACCGCTGCTACCACGCTCGAGCAGGTCAACGCGATGCCGGCTGCCACTTGGGGCTGGCTGAAGATGAATCAGACCAAGCTCGAGCTCTCTGACGAGCTTGCCGCCGCTCCCACCGAGACCATTGAGGTCGAGGGCTTGGACGAGCAGTTTACCGGCGTGGCAGACGCGTTCGACGCCGCCATGGACGCCATGGCCGAGCGCTTCCCCGAGCGCCGTGCCTCCGCCCCCGGTGATGCCGCCGGCCGCGCCCGCATCACGCCCGAGACCGAGCTCGACGTGCCCGCAACCTCCGTCTACCAGGCCGGCGCCATTAAGCTCGAGGAAGAGCTCTCCCCTGCTGAGGCCTTCGAAACCGGCATGGGTGAGGCTGCCTACGCCTACTTGGCCGAGCACGCTACCAAGCGCATCGTCATCGATGTGCCCGCATACAAGCACGCCACGGTTACCGTGCGCGTGAGCGGTGTCGATGCAGCCGCGGCCATCGCCGCCATCGACGTCGTCGCCCGTCCCCAGTCGACGCTCGATCTGCTTATTGCCCTGGACTCCCCCGTTGCCGGCGAGGGCGTCGTGGGATCCGTGCTGCGCGTGTGCGCCCACGAGTACGCCACCGTCAACGTGGCCTGCACGCAGACGCTCGACGATAGCTGGAT
>URNK01000154.1 GCA_900549195.1 uncultured Collinsella sp. | reverse complement strand
GATGAGCGCTAGTCTCGTGGGCTCGGAGATGTGTATAAGAGACAGCTCCACGCGCACGCGGTCGCGGCCCATATCGCTCACCAGCTCGACGACCTCGCCATTGGCGATACCCATGCATGTGGCAACACCGGCATTCATCTGCACGGCGTCCAAGTCGGAACCCGCCTCGGCGGCACCTGCTGCCGCGAGCCTGCGCGAGGTATGCGACTCAAAGGGTCGATTGCCGCTAATGAGGCGAAACATCCCCGGGCTGGGCTCCACCATGGGCGCGATCCAGTCGGGCACACGACCCATGCCGGCTCGCTCCCATATGTCGCTTGCCAGCGCAATCTTGCCGCCGGCAAGCGGAATCACCGGCTCACCCGTGCGCGTCGGCAGCGCCATGCCCGTATCGGCCCAGCCGCGCTCCATGAGCTCGTCCAGATCGATCCCAAAAGGCGCCACCTGGGCAGCCGCCAGATCGTCAGACGTAAACTGGAAGTACTCGCCCACGCCACACGCCTGCGCCAGACCGGCAAAAATCTCCCGACCGGGACGTGTGTCATCATGCTGCACGGGCAGCACGGCGTTGCGGTAGAACACGCGCGCATCGTTGGCGCCCGTCACCGTTCCCACGCCGCGGTCAGCCTCCAGATACGTCACGTCGGGCAGCACGAAGTCAGAAGCACGCGCCGTCTCGGACCAACGAATATCAATCGTCACAAGCAAGTCGAGCCGCTGCAAAATACTCAACCAAGCCTGTGCATTGCCATAGCCCGCACCGGGGTTACTGGCATAGACGATAAGCCCACGCAGCTCACCGGCAAGGATGGACTGACCGATGGTCGTGCACAGGCCGCGCACCGGATCGACCAGCGGATAGCGCTCGGACCCCAGCTTGGGCTCGCGCGGCACCGGCGGCGTCGCAAAGCGCATGGGATCAAGGTCGCCCAATACAAGCGGTGTGGGCGGGTTGAGCGCACCGCCCGCGTGTCCGATGCAGCCCAGTAGCACATCGACCAAGCAGATAGCGCGCGCGGTCTGGGTGCTATTGGCATACGCAATACCGATGCCGCCATGAAAGCCCGCATCCACCACAGCGGCAGGCGCGGCGGCAGCCAAATCACGCGCAGTCGATCGGATATCGTCCGCCGGCACGTCGCACATCGACTCGGCCCACTCGGGCGTCCAAGCATGGGCCGCCTGCGCCAGCTCGTCAAAACCCGTGGTATAGCGGTCCACGAACTCGTGGTCGTACAGGCCCTCGGCAATCAACACGTGGACAATACCCAACAGCAGCGCCAAGTCGCAGCCCGGGCGCACACGGAGCCAGCGATCGGCAATAGCAGCCGAACCGCTGCGCCGGGGGTCAACCACGATGATCTTCGCCCCGCGCCGGCGCGCATCGTTGAGCGCGTCAACGGCCCCCATCGTCGACGAATCGACAATGGAACGCCCCAGGTACATGATGCAGTCGGTATGCGCAAGGTCGGAGGCGGGGCTATAGCCCAGGCTGTGCTCCCAACCGGTGAGACGGCTTACCTCGCAGGCGCCATCGGCACCGTACACGTTGGGCGAGCCCAGCGCATGCATAAAACGATACGCCCAGTAGCGGTCGAACGAGGGCACACCAAGTGTCATGCCCAGCGCACGGGGCCCGCGCTCGTCAACAATTCCCAAAAGACGCTCGGCAATCTGAGCAAACGCCTCGTCCCAGGTAATCGCATCAAACCCCGAGCCATCCCGGCGGCGTCGCATGGGGTGCAAAATCCGGTCGCGCTCGTCAAACGGCATTGCCAGGCGATGGCGCCCGCGGGCGCACAGGGCACGCGCCGCGCACGGATGTCCCGGCACCGGCAACTCGGCCACCACGCGACCGTCCTCAACGCGTGCCGCAAAGGCGCAATCGGCATAGCATCCCCCGCATGTCGTCACCACGGAGCGACCGTCATGCATAGCTCTCGATGCCATCTCGATTATTCCTTCCAGCTCAGGGGTTCATGCCCCGCCGCACCACAGCCCTGCCACCAGCTGCCGCGACGCAAAGCCCGCTGCATCTACCGCAGCAAGACACGAAGAGCCTCCCAAAAGGCAAACGCCCCTCGGGAGGCCCGTACGTCATTCCAGCTTATTACGCCTCGGACTTCTTGGCGTAGATAAACCAGTAGCCGAGCGCGACCAGAACCGCGCCGCCCACGATGTTGCCCAGCGTGGCGGCGGACAGGTTAAACGCAATGCCCGCGGCGTTGAGCGCATCGGCGCCGGCGACGTCGGCGCCATAGCCGCACGTGTGCATCACAGCGCCCATAGGCAAAAAGTACATGTTGGCGACGCAGTGCTCAAAACCGCAGGCCACAAAGGCGGCGATGGGCAGTAGAATGCCCACAACCTTATCGACCACGGTCTTGCCGGCGGTACCGATCCACACGGCCAGGCACACAAAGATGTTGCACAGGATGCCGCGGAAGAAGATCGTCACCCAGTCGACCGTCACCTTGCCGGCGGCGACGCTCACCATGGAATTGGCAACCGCCTCGCCGTTGAGCTTGTAAATGCCGGCCATGTACACCAAAAAGACGATGAACAGGGCACCGACAAAGTTACCGACCCATACGACGACCCAAGCCTTGAGCATCTGGACCAGGGTGATCTTTTTACTCTTGAGCGCGCAGACCATAAGTGAATTACCGGTAAACAGCTCGGCGCCGCACACCAGCACGAGCACCAGGCCCAGGCAAAAGCACAGGCCGCCCACGACGCGCTGGGCGCCCCAGCCCAGCGTGCTATCGCTCAAGAACACTGTAAAGAACAGGCCGCCGAAGGCAATGAACGCACCAGCGAACATCGCCAAAACAAAGGCCTTTGCGACCGGCAGGTTGGCCTTGGACACGCCGGCGGCCTCGGTCTTGGCCTCGATCGCGGCGGGCGCCAGGCAATCGGGAGCGGGGTACTCCGCCTTGGAATCTGCCATGTCAATCACTTCTTTCCTAATCAGCAGGGACAAGCGCTCCTACTGCTCTTGTCCCAAGCGGACAAAGTGGGAAAAGTCGTTGGCGACCACGGCGTCGTACACGGCGTCGACGGCGTCAAAGACCTCCGGGGACATAGGGTTGTAGAACTCCGTATCGCCCGGCTGAATCCCTATGAAGACGATATCTTCGCACGATTGCTCGATTTCCTCGATCAGAATCGACAAAGGGAGCGAATGCGTGGTGAACATCGACTTGCGGGCCACATCGCGCTTATCGAGCAGGCGGATGGCGCCGACGGGCAGCGCCATGTCGGCGGCATCGACCAAGACCAGACGCGGCGGACGCTCGCGCTTGACCTCGATAATGTCGTCCTCGGGCGTTTGGCCTCCGTCGATGGTGTACCAACCGGCGATGGGTGCGTCTTCCATCTTTTTGGAGAGCACGGGGCCGGCGGCATCGTCGGCACGCAGCGCGCTTCCCGCCGTGAGCACGATGCCCGCAAACGGGGCGCCGTTCACACGTCCATCCACAACGCGACCCATTACTGCAACCTTCCCGTCAGGTACACGCCCGACACATCGCGCACGCGCTCAACCAGATCGCGGAACTTCATCAGAAACGCGACCTGCTGGGCATGCAGGCCAAAGTCGTCGTCGAACACCGAGATGCCGGCCTTGGCCGAGCCGCGAAAACCGCGCTCGTCGAGCAGCGTGTCGCAGGCCTCGAGCAGCGAAGGCACCGCCGCCTTGTCGAGCTGGCACTCGCCAAAGGAGCGGATGGCCTCGAACTTGGTCTTGGCCTCCCCCTCCGGCAACGCGTCGACGAGCGAATAGAACACATCCACCGGCACCGACAGGCGCGGCTCAAAGCAGTCGAGCACACCGGTGTGGTGGCCCACGGCGAGCGTGTAGTACAGCACGTCGCAGGCCTCCTGGGGAACGTCTTCCTCGGTCTCCACAAACTTACGTGTGAGCTCGTAGAAGACCACCTGGTCGGGCGCGTGGCCCAGGCAGGGGTCGGCGACGCCCTCGGCGGCCTCGTCGCTTGCGCGCGAGGCATCGCTAAAAGAGCCGCCGAGCATGCCGGGGCCCGCAAAGTAACCAGAGCGGTCCGTGAGCTCCATCTAGCGACCTCCGGCCAGCACCAGATCCTGCAGCGCCGAGTACACCTCGACGCGGCGCGGATCATCCTGCTTGTTGATGAGCAACGCCATGGCACCGCGGATATCGCCCTTGGGCGCGCCCTCGAGCGTATCCATGAACTCATTGGCCAGGTCGCGGCCGTAACGGTAGCCGCTCATGGCGCGAGCCTCGCGCTCGATGGCAACGCGCAGCTTGTACGGCACGCCAGGGTGCAGGATATCGGCCTGCTCGCCGGCGGCCTCCACCGTGGTCTCGGCATGGAGCTTTTGGTCCAGCAGACCGAGCGCCATGGCAAAGCCGTAGATGGTCTGCGCGGGGCTGGGC
>URNK01000153.1 GCA_900549195.1 uncultured Collinsella sp. | reverse complement strand
ACGCCGGCAGGCGGCCGAAGCCGGTGCGGATTTGCGAAGCAAATACGCGGATTCTCCGCGAAAACTTCGACTCAAAACGGATGCGATGTTTATCGAATCTCAGCCGGCCATGCGCCGCATCAACGGATCCCCTCCCGCACCGCGGAGAATCGAACTCAGTGCAGGGCGCGGGCGTTAAGAAAACGCCTTGGCAACGCAGACCGGGACGCGCTTTCCCAATGGCAGCCCAGGCGGAAAGCCCATCCCGGAATCTCGCCTCAGACTGGGACGTAGTTTCCGGATGACACGTCAAGTGGAAAGCGCATCCCGGAATCTCGCCTCAAACTGGGACACACTTTCCGCTTCACCTGCCGCCTCGAAAAACCTGCGCTCTCGCCATCCCAAAACTGGGTAGAAGAAGGCCAAAACGCAATCGCAGGAGGTCAATATGACTGCAGAAGATAAGGCAAAGAACGCCGGCAAGGTCGCGCTCGTCTTGGAGGGTGGTAGTTTTCGCGGGCAGTTTACCGCGGGCGTGCTCGACGTTCTCATGGAGGCTGGCGTCGAGATTCCGGCTGTCTACGGTGTATCGGCCGGCGCCCTCAACGGCGTGAACTACAAGTCGCACCAGATCGGCCGTGCCAACCGCATCAACCTGGCTTTCTGCAACGACAGCCGCTTCATGGGCGCCGCATCGTTTGCGTCCACGGGCTCTATTGTGGGTTACGACTTTATCTTCAACGATGTCCAGGACCGCCTGGATCCCTTTGACAACGAGACGTTCGACGCGAGCCCCATCGAGATGTACGCCGTCGCTACGGACATGCTCTTTGGAACCGCCACGTACCTCCCGGTCAAAAGCGCCGTGCTCGACCTCGATGCCGTGCGCGCATCGACGTCGCTGCCGCTGGTGACGCCGCCGGTCGAGATTGACGGGCACAAATACGTCGACGGTGGCGTAGCCGATTCGATCCCCATCGAGCACGTGCTGGAGGAGGCGGGCTTCGACCGTGCAGTCGTCATCGTCACGCAGGATCGTTCGTATGAGAAAAAGCCTTATGAGTTTATGCCTGCCGCGCGCGCCCGCTATGCCGACTACCCCTATCTGCTCGAGGGAATCGAGACGCGCCACGACCGCTACAACATTCAGCGCATGCACCTGTGGAAGTATGAGCGCGAGGGCCGTGCGTTGGTCGTCGCTCCGCAAAAGCCGGTCGAGGTCGGCCACGTTGAGCACGATTCGGCAAAGCTCCTCGACCTGTATATCCAGGGCCGTCAGGAGGCAAAGCGCCTGCTCGCGGAAATCCAAGAGTTCGTTGAGCGCTAACGACGGCGAACCCTCAAAAAATGACAACAGCTAAAGAGCTGGAAAAATCACGGCTCGTGGATGACATGTGCAGAAACTCTGGTCGGAGCCAAAATACCTGTTGACTCGTACGGCGAGCGGGGTAATATGGACGGGTTACTTGCAGAGCCCCGTGAATCTCTGTAACAACACGTACTGTACATGGAGGAGTCTAAGTGATTTCGAAATCGACTCACTACGCCAAGCAGGGCGAGGTCCAGCGCAACTGGGTTCTCGTCGACGCCGATGGTGCTGTCCTGGGCCGTCTTGCCACCCAGATCGCAATGATCCTGCGCGGTAAGAACAAGCCCCAGTTCACGCCCAACAGCGACTGCGGCGACTTCGTTGTCGTCATCAACGCCGATAAGGTCCAGCTTACCGGTAACAAGGCCGACACGAAGACCTATTATCGCCACAGCGGCTACAACGGCGGCCTCAAGGCTGAGAGCTTCCGCCAGGCTATGGAGAAGCACCCGGAGAAGGTCATCGAGCGCGCCGTTCGCGGTATGCTGCCCAAGACCACCCTCGGCCGTGCCCAGATGACCAAGCTTAAGGTCTACGCTGGCGCCGAGCATCCGCATGCTGCCCAGAACCCCACGAAGATTGAGCTGGAGGCTTAAAGATGGCTGAGAACACCGTTGTCTACCAGGGTACCGGCCGTCGTAAGAACGCCGTCGCCCGCGTCCGTCTCGTCCCCGGCACCGGCAAGGTGACCATCAACAAGCGTGACGCCGAGCAGTATTTCGGCCGTCATCAGCTCGTTGAGAACGCCCTTGCTCCCTTCAAGGTGACCGACACCGCCGGTCAGTTCGACGTTATCGCTCTGTGCGATGGCGGCGGCATCTCCGGTCAGTCCGGCGCTCTGCGCCTGGGCATCGCTCGCGCTCTTCTGAACGCTGGCGACTACCGTGCTGACCTCAAGAAGGCCGGTTTCCTTACGCGCGATGCTCGCGTGGTCGAGCGCAAGAAGTACGGCCTCAAGAAGGCTCGCCGCGCTCCCCAGTTCTCCAAGCGCTAAGGTTTTATCTCCTTACGAGATACAATGTACAAGCGGGGCCTGCCGATTGCTCGGCGGGTCCCGCTTTTCTTTTTCGACTAGGGTGGGCGACTGCGTTTTGCCCACTTGGGAAGGAGCGATCCTATGCCCCAGAACATCTTCGGTACCGATGGCGTCCGCGGCGTCGCCAACGCCGACCTCTCGTGCGACCTCGCGTTTCGTCTTGGCCGTGCGGCGACCAAGTTCCTTGGTCCGGACATTTGCATCGGCCGTGACACGCGTCTTTCGGGCACCATGCTCGAGAGTGCTCTGACCGCCGGCATTATGGCCGAGGGCGGCCGACCGCACTGCTGCGGCGTTATCCCTACGCCGGCCGTGGCGCTGCTCACCGTCCAAAACGAGCTCGACGGCGGCATCGTCATCTCTGCTTCGCACAATCCGCCGGAGTTCAACGGCATCAAGTTCTTTAGCCGCAAGGGCATGAAGCTTCCCGATGCTGTCGAGGAAGAGATCAGCGCCTGGGTCATGTCCGAGGAGGCCATGGCTGCCGACACGCTGCCGACCGGCGCCGGTGTGGGTCACATCATCAAGATGAAGGACGCCCGCAAGGCATATGTCGATCATGCCATCAACACACTCGACGGCCTTAAGCTCGACGGCCTGGTTGTTGCCGTCGACTGCGGCCACGGCGCTTCTTGCCAGACCACGCCCGCCGCACTGCAGCGCCTGGGCGCCACGGTCCATGCCATCAACACCGACTACTGCGGCACCGACATTAACGTCGAGTGCGGCTCCACTCATCTTGAGCCCCTGCGTGAGCTCGTGCTGCGCACCCACGCCGACATCGGTCTGGCTCACGATGGCGACGCCGATCGCGTGCTGTTCGTGGACAGCGAGGGCAACGAAATCGATGGCGACTACATCCTGGCCATCTGCGGCTCCGACTTGGCCGCTCGCGGCAAGCTCGCCAACTCCGAGATCGTCTCGACCGTTATGTGCAACCTAGGCTTCTCCATCGCCATGAAGGAGCAGGGCTTCGAGATGGTCCAGACCGCCGTGGGCGACCGCTATGTTCTTGAGCGTATGCTCGAGGACGGTGCCGTCATCGGCGGCGAGCAGTCCGGCCACATCATCTTCCTGGAGCACAACACCACCGGCGACGGCTTGGTGACGGCCCTGCAGCTTCTGGCCGTGCTTAAGCGCACCGGCCGCACCCTCACCGACCTTGCCGGCATCATGAAGAAGTACCCGCAGGTACTTGTCAACGTACATTCCGACAATAAGGCCGGCCTGGACGATTGTCAGCCCATTTGGGACGCCGTCGCTGCCGCCGAGAAGGAGCTCAACGGTCGCGGCCGCATTCTGGTACGTCCGAGTGGCACCGAGCCGCTGGTCCGTGTGATGGCCGAGGCCGAGACGCACGAGTTGACCCAGCGTGTGGTTGACGACATCGTCGAGGTTGTCAAGCGCGAACTTCCCTAATGGTCAAAAACGGGTGCCAAGTGGTAAACTGTTAAAGTTATTTTGATTGATTGGTATGTCCGAGGGGGAGCATGTTCACTAAAGTCCTGAGGTCTTTTGGTATGCGTGGTCGAGTCCTTACGCTGGATGCTCCCATCTCGGGCGACGTCATTCCGTTGTCCGAGGTCAAAGACCAGACGTTTGCTACCGGCCTTTTGGGCCAGGGCGTGGCGATTCAGCCTACCGGCACGCGTGTGATTGCGCCGGCAGACGCCAAGGTCGAGGCCATTTTTCCCACGGGTCACGCCGTTGCGCTCAACACGGTCGATGGTCTAGACGTGCTCATCCATGTTGGTTTGGACACTGTCCAGCTTGAGGGCAAGCATTTTAGCGTGCATGCACAGGTGGGTGATGTCGTCCATAAGGGCGACGTGCTCATCGAGTTCGATCGCGAGGCAATTGCTGCCGAGGGTTACGATGTGACGGTTCCCATCTTGGTGTGCAACTCTGTTGAGTTCTCGAGCATCAAGGGCTCCGTTGGCGAGCATGTCGAGGAGATGGACCAGCTCATCGTTGCTCGCGAGCGCTAGTCGCTCCGCTTGGCCTTTAGCCTACAATTCAATCACGTTTCTGTCTCTTATACACATCTCCGAGCCCACGAGACTAGCGCTCATCTCGT
>URNK01000152.1 GCA_900549195.1 uncultured Collinsella sp. | reverse complement strand
GAGATGAGCGCTAGTCTCGTGGGCTCGGAGATGTGTATAAGAGACAGTTCATACTCCTTTTCAACCACTGGGGGATGTGAACACGCACGGATCGTTCACATCATGATTGAAGAGGATTTCTTAGACATGTTCACGCATCAGCTAAACATTATCAGCGTAGTAATTATCTGATGCGGGTTAGCACATACAGCTAGCCCGTACGATAACGGGCGGCTGATGAAGATGAGGGCCGTCGAGCGCAACCGACGGCCCTCATTTTTTATGTCTAGGAAGTTCTTTTTAGAGGAGGAAATGTAATGAACGGAGTTTTGCTCATGGTTGTGGCCGCGGCGGTGCTCGCCTGCGGCTATCTGGGCTACGGCCGCTGGCTGGCCAACAAGTGGGGCGTTGACAAAGAGGCCCTCACGCCGGCCAAGCGCATGAAGGACGGCAACAGCTTCTCGCCCGTCTCCGCCTTCACCGCGTTTTCGCACCAGTTCAGCTCGATCTGCGGTGCTGGCCCTGTCACGGGTACGATCGTCGCCATGGCCTTTGGCTGGCTGCCCGTCGTGCTCTGGGTCCTCGTCGGCGGCATCTTCTTTGGCGCCGTCCACGACTTTGGTGCCCTGTACGCTTCGATGAAGAACAACGGCAAGTCACTCGCTCAGCTCATCGAGAAGTATATCGGCAAGACCGGCCGTCGCCTGTTCCTGCTGTTCTGCTGGCTGTTCTGCATCATCGTCATCGCCGCCTTTACCGACATGGTCTGCAAGACGTTCATGTTCACCCCGGCCGTTGACGCTTCTGGTGCTGCTACCGGCGCCATCGACTTCACCAAGTCCTATGCCGCCGGCTGCGCTGGTACCATCTCCATCCTGTTCACCTTCGTCGCTATCGCCTTTGGTTGGGCCCAGAAGAAGTTCAACCTCACCGGCGCTGCCGAGTTCGTCACCGGCGTGGTCCTCATGGTTCTCATGTTCGCCGTCGGTATGCAGTTTCCGGTCTACCTGGATAAGTTCCAGTGGTTCGCCGTCGTCATGGTCTACCTGGTCTTCGCTGGCGCTATGCCCATCCAGATGCTCAAGACCCCGCGTGACTACCTCACTTCCATCATGATGATCGTCATGATCGTCTGCGCTGTCCTCGGCATCGTCGTCCTGGGCGTCAACGGTCAGGCCACTATCACCGCTCCGGTCTTTACCGGCTTCTCCACTGCCTCCGGCATGATGTTCCCGGTCCTGTTCGTCTCCGTCGCTTGCGGTGCTCTCTCCGGTTTCCACAGCCTCGTTTCTTCCGGCACCTCTTCTAAGCAGGTCGAGAAGGAGCAGGACGCCGTCAAGGTCGGTTACGGCGCCATGATCGTCGAGTCCTTCGTCGGCATCCTTGCCATCATCGTCGCCGGCATCATGTTCTCCGACATGAACACCGCCGGTACCGGCGCCCTCAACGCCGGTGTCGCTTCCACCCCGTTCCAGATCTTCGCCGCTGGCATCTCCCGCGGTATGCAGGCCTTCGGTGTTGACGGCACGCTCGCTACCGTCTTTATGACCATGAACGTCTCCGCTCTGGCCCTGACCTCGCTCGACGCCGTCGCCCGCATCGCCCGCACCTCGTTCTCCGAGTTCTTTGCCCAGACCAACGATGCTCTGGCCATCGAGTCCAAGGCCGGCTACATGAAGGTCCTCGGCAACCCCTGGTTCGCCACGGTCGTTACCCTGCTTCCTGGTCTCGCCCTCGCTTTTGGTGGCTATGCCAACATCTGGCCGCTCTTTGGCGCTTCCAACCAGCTGCTCGGCGGCATGACCATGATCACCCTCGCCGTGTTCTGCAAGTGCACCGGCCGCAAGGGCTGGATGCTCTACGTGCCCGTCGCCTTCCTGCTCTGCTGCACCTTCACCTCGCTGGTCCAGAGCGCCATGGGCTGCATGGCCGCCGTCCAGGCTTACGGCTTCTTCGGCACCATCCCGGCTACCGCCACCACGGCCGCCGTCTCCGTCGCCGCCACCAAGGGCCTGCAGCTCGTCTTTGCCGTCCTGCTGATGGTCCTGGGCCTCATCGTCGCCGTCAACTGCCTCAAGGAGTTCTTCGGCAAGGAGGCTGGCTCCATGCCTGATGAGGAGCCCGAGTGGTCCGAGATGGGCAAGGCCGAGTACGGCCGCGCCGCTGCCGCCGAGGCTCCCGCTGACGCCGAGGCCGCCAAGGCCTAGTCAGCTTGATGGACTAACCGTTCCATCCATATGACTCGGAAAGATCGGGTCCGCGACTTCGCGGGCTCGGTCTTTTTTCATGCGAAAGCGGGTGACGCTCGAGTGTTCTCGCAGATGTTTTGCGTGGATAAGGGCGCGCGTTGTACCATATAGACGTATATGTGTACATATGAAAGGGGCCCCGTGGCCAAGACGGTATATTCCGATAATCAAAACAATGTCGATGCTTTGGCTGAGCGCCTGAGCAGCCAGACGTCGCTTTCTGCTGAGCGTGCCAAGCTGGTTGCCTACGACCTGCTTTGCCGCAAGGCACTCAAGATTAAGTCGAGCGCGCTGGCGCAGATTTTCCGCTCCGTCGATAAGGAATGTGACACCAAGGCGATGCGCGATGAGCTTATCGCGGCAAATATCGTGACCAAGATCGAGGGTAGCGGCATTAACGGGCGCCCGGCGTTCTATACCATCAATGCCGAGATCCGCGATGCCCAGGAGCAGCCTGCCGAGTCCGTCGAGGATTTTGTCGTCGAGGATTCCGCTGACGTGCCTGCTGTGGAAGAAACTGCTCCGCGTGAGCATGTCGATACCGATGAGTTGCTCGATGAGAACGTCGTGCGTGCCTTTACGGCCAAGGCAGGACGCGGCGGTTTTGGCGGGGGTGGCAAGCGCGATGCGCAGCGCCGCGCCCAGCAGGAGCGCTTCCGTCGCGCCGTTGCTCAAAAGGGTGAGACGGATGCTGAGGCTGTTGAGGCCGAGGTTGCTGCCGAGTCGCAGAAGCCCGCGAGGGAGCAAAAGCCCGTGGAGGCCCAAGAGCCCAAGCGTCGTCGCGGTGCTCACTTCAAGGCTGCGCAGCAGGATGTCGCGCGTGAGGTTGAAGAGCCTTCCGAGGTTGCAGACGATGTTGAGGAGTCTGCCAAGAGGGCTCCGGGTTCGTGTCGTCCCGGCCGCGGTTTTGCAGGGCGCGCGTATCCCGTAAAGCGTCAGGAGAAGGGCGAGCCGGCTTCGACCGCTCAGGCCGATAAGGCCGAACAAACCGAGAAAACCGTTGAGCCGGCGGCTCGCGAGCAGCAACCTTCCGAGTCGCAGCCTGCGGCTGACACCGAGGTCAAAGGTCAACAGTCCGCTGATAAACAGGCGGGGGAGAGCGCTTCGAGCAAGCCCCGCCGTCGTCGTCACCGTGGCGGACGTGGCTCAAATGCCGAAACCGTGGCCGAGAAGGCGACAACGCAAAACAAGGATGTGAAGGCTGAGACCCCGGTGGAGCAGCCCAAGCGCCAGCCGGCGAAGGGGGACAAGCCTGAACGTTCGCAAAAGAGCTCGTCCGCGCCAAAGCAAGAGCGCAAAGCTCAGGCAGATTCCAAGCACAAATCCCAGGCGCAGCCCAAACCGACTGCAAACGATGCGGCCGCCCAGCAGCCTGAGCAGCCCGCTCATGGCGAGGTTTCGGCGTTTGCTCTGGCCCGTGTCCTGGGCAGGCAGCTGCTCAAGGTCGTTCCCACGCCAATGGCGCTCTCCAAGATCAAGGAGCAGCAGACACAGATCGTAAAGGTCGAGGACAAGGACGGCAAAAAGGCTCCGCAGCGCACTCAGCACAACGAGATGTCCAACCGCAAGATTGCCGAGGAAATCGCAATCATCCAGGCTTGGATCGAGCAGAACCGAGGTGCCGATACGCCGGTTGCCTCGCGCCGCCAGCGTGCCTACCAGATCTTTAACGACGAGAAGGCTTTTGACGGCAAGCACGGTGAGCGCCTGATCAGGCGTATGACCGAAAAGGGCATCAGCATGCAGGCGATCAAGGTCGCCCCCAATCGCCCCGTGCACTTTACGGGCTTTTTTACGCTGGGAGCCGACAAGCCGTTCATTATGGTCGAGAACCTGGACACCTACGACGAGATCGTCAAGCTGCTGCGTGGCCGCAAGCACGCCAAGCTCTTTGGCATCAAGGTGGGCGGCGTGATTTTTGGCGGCGGATGCAAGGCGAGCGTCTCGCATGCCCTGGACGATTATCTGGCCGAGATTGGCTATCGCTTTAACTACGTCTACTACGTGGGCGATATCGATCGCGAGGGCGCGCGTATCGTCGAGCAGACTCGCAATGCCAATGTGGTTGAGATTCGCCTGCATGCCGGCATGTATCGCGCTATGCTCGCCGAGCATAAGCGTCGCGTGAAGGCCGGCGGAGAGTGCGAGCCCGCGGCTGCCAACCAGGGTGTGCCGCAGAACCTGGCAGCGACGATCAAGGATCTGCCCATGGTCACGCGCGTGCAGTTCCGCAACGTGCTGCGCGAGGGCGGGCGCATTCCTGTCTCTTATACACATCTGACGCTGCCGACGACTCCTTACGTGTA
>URNK01000151.1 GCA_900549195.1 uncultured Collinsella sp. | reverse complement strand
AAGATTTTGGGCCGTGTCGATGATGTCGCATTTTCGCACCTCGAGCGTGCCGACGTGGTGCGCCATGCCTTGGTGGGACGTATCGTCGAGGCATACGATACTTATGATGATGTGCGCGAGAAGCGCGTACGTGACCGAAAGGAGTCCCGTTGAGTGTATTGATCAGCAACGATGCCGAGCTCGATACGCTGCTCGACGCGCATGAGGTGGAGCACATCTGCGAGGTTGTGCTTGCCGCCGAGGGCGCTGAGCGTGAAGTCGAGATTTCCCTTTCGTATGTCGACGAGGACGAGATGCACGAGCTCAACCACGAGTGGCGCGGTATCGACCGTACCACCGATGTGCTCTCGTTTGAGTGCGACTCTGCCTTTGATGAGGACATTCCCGCTGACGAGACGATTGAGCTCGGCGATATTATCTTGGCGCCGCAGGTTATTGCTCGCCAGGCTCCCGGTTTTGGTAACAGTCCCGCCGACGAGTGCCGGCTAATGCTTGTGCACGGTATGCTGCACCTGCTGGGCTATGACCACATCGAGGACGACGAGGCCGAGGTCATGGAGGCCCGCGAGGATGCCATCCTGCGCGATCTGGCGCTCGAGCGCGGCGAGGACCCCAAGTTGGTCCATGTCGGTCCCATCACCAACCATGCCCACGACTAGGAGCCGTCTATGATTCCCGGATCGAACAAGGACCATCCGTCTTTTTTAAAGTCGTTCTCCTACGCCATGGAGGGCTTTGTCACCGCCGTTAAAACCGAACGTAATATCAAGGTCATGCTCGCGGCGGGCGTGTGTACCGTCATTGCCGGCTGCATCGTCGGCCTCGACATTGCCGAGTGGGCCACGGTTATCATCTGCTGTGGCCTGGTGATTCACGGCGAGCTGTGCAATACCGCCATGGAGGCGATCGTCGACCTGGCGACTCAGGAACTTCATCCGCTGGCGAAGCGCGCCAAGGATATCGCCGCCGCTTCCGTGTACGTTCTTTCCATCACCGCCGCAATCGTGGGCCTGCTGGTCTTTGCTCACGCGCTTGGCTTTATTTAGAAAGGGATTCCCATGTCCGACAATATGCAGCCTACCGATGAGGTTCTGGACGACGAGGTTCTGGATGAGGTCGTGGATGCCGATTCGCTTGACGAGGTAGAAGAATTCGACCCGTTTGAGGGCATGAGCGACGAGGAGCTTGACGCCCTATGTGACGAGGACGAGACGTCTCCGGGCTTTGGCGATGTGGAGCCCGGTTTCCGCAGCGGCTTTGTGGCCCTGGTCGGTCGTCCCAACGCCGGTAAGTCCACGCTGCTCAACGCCTGCTATGGCAAAAAGGTCGCCATCACCTCGCCGGTGGCCCAGACGACTCGCCGCCGCATGCGCGCCGTGGTTAACCGTCCCGGCTACCAGCTGGTCTTTGTCGATACCCCGGGTATCCATAAGCCCAAGGACGGTCTGGGCTCCGAGCTCAACAAAAGCGCCCTGTTCGAGCTCAATGACGTTGACGTCGTCGCGTTTTTGATTGATGCCACCAAGCCCATCGGCAGGGGAGACGCCTGGGTTGCCGAGCGCGTCAGAGGCACCCGCTGCAAGAAGGTCCTGGTGCTCACCAAGGCCGACGAGGCCGACCCCGCACAGGTCATGGAGCAGCTCAAGGCAGCGCATGAGCTTATGGAATACGACGACGAGATCGTGACCTCGTCGGTGAAGAACTTCAACGTCGACGCCTTCATTGAGACCGTTGCGCAGTTTTTGCCCGAGGGTCCGCGTTGGTTCCCCGAAGATATGGGTACCGATGCTTCCGACGAGACGCTTGTCGCCGAGTTTGTGCGCGAGAAAGTCTTGCGCCGCACCCGTGACGAGATCCCGCACTCCGTGGGCGTGATCTGCGATGCGCTCGAGCAGACCAAGAAGGTGCTGCGCGTGCATGCCACCATTTACGTCGAGCGCGAGGGCCAAAAGGGCATCATCATCGGCAAGGGCGGCGAGATGATCAAACATATCGGTATCGACGCCCGTCGCGATCTTGAGCGTATCTTTGGCACGCAGGTCTTTTTGGAGCTGGACGTGAAGGTCAAGGCCGGCTGGCGCGACGATGAGGCCCAAATCCGCCGCTTTGGGTATAACGCCGAAGATTAACCTTTCGAACGCATATGGCAGGTTCTCGCACATATCGCACGAAAGTGCTCGTCCTCGACAAGACCAAGTTCAAGGAAACCGATTTGATCTTGACGATGCTTGACGAGCTAGGCCGCCAGGTGCGTGCCGTGGCAAAGGGCGCGCGCAAGCCTGGCGGTCGCTTGGCGGCGCGCTGCGAGCTGTTCTGCACGGTTGATATGCTGCTCGCGCACGGACGCTCGCTTGACATCGTGTCGCAGGCCGAGTTGTTGGAGGCTCCCCTTGGCGCCGCCCCCGATTACGAGGCGACCTGTGCGGCGAGCGCGATTGCCGAGGTCGCGCGTGTATGTTCGTTTGAGGATGCCGAGGATCCATTTACCTTTGCCATTTCCTCGCGCGCCTTAGAACTTGTGGGCGGCGGCCTCGATACGGCGCACATGGACCTCCTGGTAGCCGCCTTTGTCTTTAAACTGCTGTCGCATATCGGGTATCGACCCGATTTTTCTGCCTGTGTTTCGTGCGGCGACCCTATGCTGTCGTATTTTTCGTCTCAGGCGGGTGGCTTGCTATGCGGGTCGTGCGCGTCGAGCGTTCCGGGTGCCGAGCTTGTGTCGACCGGTGAGGTCGCCTGGTTACGAGCCCTTATGGGCATGACCTTCGACGAGCTTATGGATCAAAAGATCGACCCGCATACTGCGGCGTTTTTGCTCGGGCTTTCGCATGTCTGGGCGGCAACACATACCGATCAACGGCTCCGTGCGATGGAATTCATGTTGGGTCGGTGATGATGCGCAGGCGTAGGCTGCTTGTGGTAACATACCGACCTGTTGGTACCTCGACCTTGGTTGCTCGCTCCACCGGCGGCTTCCCAGTCCGAGGCGAATCGAGTCGCCCGCGGGCGACGTAAAACGAAAGGTGAAACAATGACTGTTTCCAAAGAGCGCAAGGCGGAGCTGACTGCCCAGTTCGGTAACACCCCGGTCGACACCGGTAACCCTAAGGTTCAGGTTGCCATCCTGTCCGAGCGCATCAAGGAGCTGACCGAGCACATGAAGTCCCACCAGAAGGACTTCCACACCCGTCGTGGCCTGCTCATGCTCGTCGGCCGTCGTCGTCGTCTTCTCTCCTACATCAAGAAGAGCGACATCGTCGAGTACCGTGAGCTCATCAAGGCTCTGGGCATCCGCGACAACATCCAGTAAGGATTTGTACATGCTAAGAGCGTCCTGCGCAGCGGGGCGCTCTTTTTGTGTAAGGGCGTGAACAATCACGCTCTGAAGCGTGGCGGGGGCAGGGGGCCCGCGTCACATGAGAAGCCCGCAGGCAAGGGGTCTGCGGGGTAAAGGAGAACAATGACACTCGTATCCAAGACCTTTGAGCTGTACGGCAAGACCTACACCTTTGAGTCGGGCGAGCTTGCCAAGCAGGCCACCGGCGCGTGCCTGGTCAAGCAGGGCGACACCACGATGCTCGACACCGTGGTCGTCTCCAAGGAGCGCAAGAACTACGACTTCTTCCCGCTGACCGTCGACTTCAACGAGAAGATGTACGCCGCCGGCCGCATCCCGGGTGGTTACCTCAAGCGCGAGGGCCGTCCCAGCGAGAAGGCCACGCTCACCGCGCGCATGATCGACCGTCCGATTCGCCCGAGCTTCCCGGACGGCTTCCGTAACGAGGTGCACATCGTCGCTACTTCACTCGTCGCTGACCAGGTCAACCCCTTCGACGTCATCAACGTCATGGGCGCCTCCTTGGCCATGACGCTCGGCGGCGTGCCCTTCGAGGGCCCGCTTGCCTGCGTGCGCATCGGCCGCAACGTGGAGACCGGCGAGTTTATCGTCAACCCCACCTATGAGGAGCGCGAGAACTCCGATCTGGACCTGGAGCTGGGCGGCTCTGCCGACTTCATCTCGATGGTCGAGGCCGGCGCCGAGGAGATCTCCGAGGACGACATGCTCGCCGCTATGAAGTTTGGCCAGGAGGCCCTTGCTGCCTTCTGTCAGGCTCAGGACGAGTTCGTCGCCGAGTGGGAGCAGGTCAACGGCGCCATCGTCAAGAAGGAGTACCCGCTCGACCAGCCCGTCGAGGAGGTCCAGGAGCGCATCTTCGCCCACTACGACGAGATGGCTGCCGCCCTTCGCGACGCCGACAAGCTCTCCCGTATCGGTAAGGTCGAGGCTCTGAAGGAGTCCATCCGCGCCGAGTTCACCGAGGAGGAGCAGGCCGCTTGGGAGCGCGAGATCCCCGTGGCGCTCAAAAAGCTCGAGAAGAAGGCCATGCGCACCATGGTCGTCGAGACCGGCGAGCGCGTCGACGGCCGTGCCGCCGACGAGATTCGTCCCATCATGGTGAAGGACAACTACCTGCCGCTCGTTCACGGCTCCGGTCTGTTCCAGCGTGGCCAGACCCAGGTGCTTTCCGTCCTGTCGCTCGGCATGCTCAACGAGGGCCAGCGTCTGGATACCATCGAGCCCACCGAGGGCAAGCGCTACATGCAC
>URNK01000150.1 GCA_900549195.1 uncultured Collinsella sp. | reverse complement strand
CGCGCATAAAGAAAGCCTCCCATTTCTCGTGTCCAAGAAATGGGAGGCAGTTCACCCGCGACAGGGCTTTTTCTGTCCTCCTCCAAGTTGCGGTGAAATAAGGACTGAATAGGGGCCGGCGGGCGCAAAACAATCCCTATTCCACCGCAACTCATCCCGAGATAGTCATTGGGGACGTTCTTAAACGACTGGTCATTGGGGACAGTCTTGGTGCGCTCCGTTCGTCCTCCCGTTCGATTTTTGCTCGGTGGGTATACTTCCATCCGCAATACAGGCCGGAATGAGGAGGTATCCAAATGCCGGACAACGGATTGATTCAAAAGAAAGATGCGCACGAGATGGCTCATGGGCGTCCTGTCCAGATAACCGAGCGCACGACGGTAACCGAGCTGCAGCCCAGCCTGTCCGATGTCGTGTGCGCAAACAAAAAGCTGCAGGTTGGCTTTATCGTTGCGCTCGTGGTACTGGCGCTGCTGTCGGGCTTTGTGGCTCGTCCGCATTTCGCCGATACCAAGACTTGGGACTCCACCATCGAGGTCATCGACCAAAAGAAGGGCAACGTTTTGGCGCTCACGGCTTCATGCGTTGCTCTATCTGCGGGTATTACGGCGCTGCCGGGTGATACGGGAACGCCGGTTGCCGAGCAGCTCGCACAGCTTTCGGGCAACCTTGGTATTGTGCTTGCCGTGCTCTACCTAGAGAAATACCTGCTAACCATTTTGTGGTCGGTTGGCCTGGGCATCTTAATCCCGTTTGCGTTGGTGCTCTTTGCGGTGTCGCTCGGCATTCACGGGCGCTGGAGCACGAGCACTGTCCTGCGCCGTGTGGCGACGCGCGTGCTGGTGGTTGCCGTGATCGGCATGGCGTTGGTGCCTGCAAGTGTATGGGTGTCGCAAAAGGTCGACGAAACGTATCGCGTTAGCATCGAGGCGGCCGAGCAAAAGGCGGCCGACGCTGCGAGTGCGGCAGATAGCGACAGCTCCAAAACAAGCAAGAAAAAGACCGAGTCCACAGAGTCCAAGAACGTGCTTGAGCAGCTTGCCGACGGGGCCTCGAGCTTAGTCACGTCGGTAACCAGTGGTGCCAAGCAGATGACCGACGAGATCGTGCAGCAGGTGACCGACCTTATCGAAGGCGTCATCGTGATGATCGTGACCTCGTGCGTGATTCCATTGCTGGTGCTCGTGGCGTTTTTGTGGCTGGGACACACGCTGTTGGGGATTGATATCTCCGGTCCCGCGAACTATTTGACGGGCCGCTTTCTGAGCGCTCCGTCCAAGCACGCCAAAAAGGGCGGGCAGTCCGAGTAGCTAAAACAGCTGTATATACCGGGGAATACCGCCGAAGGGCGGCCGAGACACGTTCCCGGCCGCCCTTTTGTTTGTTGAACACGTGGTCACTACGTCCGCGCCGGGCCCAAACGGCTAGCAATCATCCGTAAACGGTATTTGTTCAAAAAAGAACAAAGATAAACAAATAATTCTTGCAGTTACTGTTCGAATGTGTTCAAATAAACATGAACAGTGAAGAACCGCACATTCAGATGCCCGGACCTGAACGCGATTCAACACTTCCAAACAGAAACTACGCACCTGCGTATCTCTCAAGGAGGATGTCATGAGGGTTGTAATCGCTTCCGATGCCGACGGTATGTCGATGAAGGAGTCCATCAAGGAGATGCTCATCGCCGACGGTCACGAGGTCGTCGACTATTCCGAGACCCCTGCCGCGGACTTTGTCGATTCCGCGACCGCCGTTGCCAAGGACCTGCTGGAGCACAAGGATTCCCAGGGCTTCGCATTCGATAAGTACGGCGTCGGCTCCTATATGGCCGCCGTCAAGATTAAGGGCATGGTCGTCGCCAACATTTCCGACGAGCGTTCCGCCTACATGACCCGCGAGCACAACGGCTCGCGCATGGTCACCATGGGCCCGGGCGTTGTGGGCACCGAGGTCGCCAAGAAGATCGCCCGCGAGTTCCTGCGCGCCCAGTACGCCGGCGGCCGTCACCAGATCCGTGTCGACATGCTCAACAAGATGGCCTAACGAGAGCCACCGAGAACTCGAACTTCTACCTCAACTTGTGAATTCAGACGAAAGGACGTTCTGATGAAGAAGACCATCGCAATCGGTTGCGACCATATCGTTACGGACGAGAAGATCTATCTGGCCGACCGCCTGGAGCAGGCTGGCTACAAGGTGCTCGACTGCGGCACCTACAGCCACACCCGTACGCACTATCCCATCTACGGTAAGGCCGTGGGCGAGGCTGTTGCCAGCGGCAAGGCCGACTTTGGCGTGGCCCTGTGCGGCACCGGCATCGGCATCACCAACGCCGTCAACAAGGTTCCCGGCGCCCGTTGCGCCCTGGTTCGCGACATGACCTCTGCCCTGTATGCCCGTCGCGAGCTCAACGCCAACATCGTGGGCTTTGGCGGCAAGATCACCGGCGAGTTCCTGATGGCCGATATCATGCTTGCCTTCCTGGAGGAGCCCTACGAGAAGACTCCCGAGCATGATGCTCTGATCGCCAAGATCGATGCCTGCAACAAGGCCGACGCCGAGGCTCAGGCCGACCCGCACTTCTTTGACGAGTTCCTGGAGAAGTGGGACCGCGGCGAATACCACGATTAGCGGGTATCCGGCGTAATTAACTAGTCCGTTGACGGCTCGCGTTTCTGTAATGGGGCGCGGGCCGGTTTGCTATCAGCCCAATTGGCCCAGCGGGCTGGACGTGCATTGTTCTTTTGTTTGCGGCGCTGCCTCATTACCTTTCTGCTAAAGGCACGACGTTCACAATGGATCGTGCGAGATGATATGTGAAGGAGAAGATTCCCATGGAGTTTGTTCTTGATAACGGCTCTGTCCGCATTGCGTTGAGCACGGCTGGCGGATCGTTCACTTCTATTACGGCCAACGGCCGTGAGTACCTGTGGCAGGGCGACCCTGCGGTCTGGTCGGGCCAAGCACCCATTTGTTTCCCGATTTGCGGCGGCCTTCGTGACGGTCGCGCAATGACCATGGGCGGCCGCGAGGTTAAGCTCGCCCGTCACGGCTTTGCTCGCAAACAGGAGTGGAAGCTCGAGGAGCAGAGCGACAACATGGTCGCGCTGAGCCTAAGCTCTGCCGACCATGCCGAGTTGCTCGAGCAGTACCCGTATCCGTTTAAGATCGTTGCTCGTTACACGATCGATGCGGAAAAGGTGGCCGTGTCGTACGAGGTGACCAATGAGGGCACCGAGGACATGCCGTTCTTTGTGGGCGGTCACCCTGGCTTTAAGTGCCCGCTTGACGAGGGCGAGTCCTATGACGACTATGAGCTCCGTTTTGAGCAGCGCGAGGCCGCCGAGCTCTGTACTGCCGTTCCCTCGACGGGCCTGATTGATGTTGAGCATCGCAGCAAGAACCCGATGGTTGGCCATGACCTGCCGCTGACCCACGAACTCTTTGACTTCGCGGAGACCATCTTTGACGTGCTCGAGAGCCGCGTGGTTACGCTGACCAAGAAGACCGAGGACAAGGGCGTGCGCCTGACGTTTCCCGATATGCCGTACCTGATTGTGTGGAGCAAGCCCGAGGGTGACTTTGTGGCCGTGGAACCGTGGGGCGGCCTGTCCACCTGCTCCGACGAGGACGATATTCTGGAGCACAAGCGCGGCTGCCTGGTGGCCAAGCCGGGGGAGACCGTTACCCGCGGCTTTGAGATCGAGATCCTTTAACGAGCTATCGTATGCTTGGGGCCGCGCGTGTCGTGCCCCGGAAACAGGAGTTCAATATGATTCTGACCGTTACCATGAACCCGTCGATTGATACGCGCTATCAGCTCGACAAGTTGATCATCGACGATGTTAACCGTGTGACGCCCGAAAAGACCGCTGGCGGCAAGGGCCTCAACGTGAGCCGTGTGCTGCTGCAGTTGGGCGACGATGTGCTCGCGACCGGTCTGCTCGGCGGTCACATGGGTGCCTATATGGCCGAGCTTATGGATGCCGATGGCGTCAAGAACGACTTTGTGCCCATCGCCGGTGAGACGCGCATCTGCCTGAATATCCTGCACGAGGGCAACCAGACCGAGCTGCTGGAGAGCGGCCCGCAGATCGCCCCGGCCGAGCTCGAGGCCTTTACGGCCAAGTTCGCCGAGCTTGCAGCGAAGGCGGACGTTGTGACGCTTTCGGGCTCGCTGCCGCGCGGCGTCGATGCCGGCTACTATGCCGAGCTCGTCAAGATCGCCGAGGAGGCGGGCGCCAAGGTGCTGCTCGACACCTCGGGTGCATCGCTGGAGGCCGCGCTGGAGTCCGACGCTAAGTCTGAGCTCGTAAAGCCCAACCTGACCGAGATTAACGGCCTGCTGGGTACGTCCTTTACGACTGATGATGTCGATGCCCTGCGCGAGGCGCTCGCCGCCGATGGCCGCTTTGCCGGCATTCCCTGGGTTGTCGTTTCGATGGGCGCTGCCGGTTCGGTGGGCTTCCATGAGGGTCGCGCATTCCGCGCCAAGACGCCCGCGATTGCGGCTGTGAACGCGACGGGTTCCGGCGACTCGACCATCGCCGGCTTTGCGCATGCCATTGCTGCTGGTGCCGACGACGTCACGGTGCTCAAGACCGCCAATACC
>URNK01000149.1 GCA_900549195.1 uncultured Collinsella sp. | reverse complement strand
GCGGCAACGCCTGCGGCAATCTGGGCGGCGGTAAGGGAATCGAAGCTCTGAGCCATTACTCGCTCTCCCCCTCTCCCAAAATGGACGGCACGCGGAAGTAGCGGTCGCGCGCGCTGCCGGCGTTTTCGAGCGCGACGTCGAGCGGTAGGTCGCGCTCGGGCTCACGCAGGTCATCGCCCATCACGTTGGACAGGCTTCCGATAGGATGGAACGTGGGCTCCACGTTGGGCAAGTCATATTGCAGGACGGGCTCGAGCATCTGGACGGCGTCGTTCATGTAGGACGTCATCTGGGTGAGCTCGTCATCGGTCAGTGCGATCTTTGCGTAGTCGGCGATGCCGCGCACGTCTTTCTCGCTGAGTGCCATAGGCGCTCCCTTCCGCATAACAGATAAACCGCTCTAGTATACAAGGCAACGCCGCTTGGAGCAGGCGCTTTAGCCAAATGCAGCGAAAACGTAACGAGGGCGGCGGTTGGCAAGCGGCGGGCTGGCGATTCTGCAGCGAAACCGCACCGTCCATAGCGAAAACCGTGCCGTCCACAACGAAAATCGCGCCGCCCACAGCGAAAACCGTCGCGTCCGCAGCAAAAAGCATCACAACATTCGACGTTTTTCGTCAAAATCGCGATTTTCATCGAATGTTGTGATGGTTTGGAAGCCCCGACCACCACAAAGGTGTCTGTCCCCTTTGTGGCGGTTCTGAACGATGTCTTATGCCGAGGCCTTGGCCTTGCGGCGCTTGCGGACCGCGTGGATCACGATGTCCAGCAGCAACAGCACAATGGCTACGACCACGATGAGCATGGCAAACTCGCGCTTGCCCCAGTGGCGGCCGGCCAGCGACTTTTGCTTGTCGACGTCCTTCTTGTTGTACTTGGTGCGCACGCAATGCACCAGCAGGCGATGGTCGTTCACGCCGTAGGGCGTGCAGGTAACGAGCGTCACCTTGTCGGCGCCGGGCTCGATGGTCAGCGACTCCATCTCCTCGGGCAGCACCACCTCGGAGTCCACCATCTTGTAGGCGAGCGTCTTGTTCATGGTGTGCAGCAGCACCAGGTCGTCGGGCTCCAGCGAGTGGATGTCGTCGAACATGCTCAGGTTGCGCATGCCCGAGTGCGCGGTGAGCACGCAATGCGTCGAGGTGCCGCCCACCGGCAGGCTCGTGCCCTCCAGGTGGCCGACGCCCGCCATAAGGACTTCCTCGCTCGTGCCGTGGTAGATGGGCATGCTCACGTCGATGGAAGGGATCTCGACCCAGCTCATCATGGGGTCGCGGTCAAAGATGAGCTGCTGGGCGTAGGGCTCGATCTGGTCGGCGGGAAGCTCGGTGGCCTCGCCCGCCAGCTGCTCGTTAAAGGAGCGCGCCTGGAGCAGGATGCGCTCGCGCTCCTCGGCAGACAGCGCGTCCACGGTGCTGGACACGGTGCTGATCTGGTTGAACACGCCCGAGGCCTCGAGCCGGTCCAAGATCCACGGCCAGGTCATAAGGCCCACGCCAATAAGGATGATGACGATGGTGATGAGCCGGTCGGCCCAGCGCGGCAGCCGCTTGCGGCGGCGCTTAGGTTTTGGTTGAGGTTTGGGCTGAGGGCTTGAGCCACCGTTGGCCGCGGCGTTATTGCTCTTCATATGTTTGGCGCCCTGCACCATCACCGGTCACTCCTCTGCAACTCAAGTTGTCTAAACAAATAATAGCCGATTAGCGAGCTTCCACGCCGGACAACGCAGCTAAACAGCATTGCGCGGCGCGAGCATGGGCCCGCATTTGCGTTTTCAAAATGTCCCGGATCGGCGGGGCGATTCGGGATACAATGTCAATAGAAAACGACGCACCCCGCGTAAGTGTACGAGAGCGCGGGCGGCCTAGTTTTCAGCTTTTGTTAAATGCCCGGGATCCGACCCCCGGGCATTCTTATTTGCGCTTTCGGCGCAAATGCCTTCTACCGTCCGCACCGCGCGTGCGCCTACGGACCTTAAACCGAACCTCATACGAGTCAAGAAACGCGATGACGAACGAGCCCGCATCGGACGATGGAGGCTGGCTGCGTTATCCCAAAAAACGGGGCAAACTCCAATGCGGAGTCTGCCCCGAAAAGAGAATGGCAAAGCAAGAACGTAGATGGACGAGAAAAGTGTCCGCAAGTCTCATGGCCATCACATCCCACCTGCCAAAGGGATGGGTGAGCGAGCGTTACTCCCGCTCGGACTCCTCAGCCTGCTTACGGCTGCGGATGAGGTGCGCCACGCCGATGCACAGCACCGCGCCACCAGCAATCCAAGTGAAGGTCACGCCGTTGAGACCGGTCAGTGGGAGGCCAACCTGCTTGGTATCGCCAACGGTGATGTTGTAGTAGCCCTCATCATCTATCTCCGAGTCATCCACTGCCGTCAACGTATTATCGCCAGCATTCCCATCGGTGAGGCCAGCGATGACCTTGCCTGCCTGATTGTTGGTATCAAGATCATGAGTGAGGCCGGTAAGGCCTGTATTCGGATCATTGTCTTTCATGGTCGGCTTGATCTCGAAGGTGAACTGGTCGATCGCGGTGTAACCAGAGGGGGGAGTAACCTCCTTGACGGTATAGAGGCCGGCATCGAGTCCTTTAAGTTTAAGAACACCATTGTTGTCCGTCGTAAGCTCAACACGGTCGGCGCTCAGAGTGCCATCATCCTTGACATATTTAACGGCGCCGTTCTCGTCTCCATTGGTCGTGATGGTGAACTTGGCGCCTTTGAGGGCCTTCTCGGTGCCCAGGTCGACCTTGTTGATCTTGAGGCCGTAGGTGTAGTCCCTGACCGTATCGGGCACGGTTTTACCACGCTCCGTGGTCATGGGGTTGTTGGAGTAGAAAAGCGTTACGGTGTTGGGATTGCCCTTTCCGCTATCATTCTTACCGACGACCGCATGGCTATTGATCTGTGCCGTATAGGAGACAACGATGCAAGAATCCTTGGTGATGGTCACGTCTGGGATAGTTTTAAGGTTGTCGCGGGTCCATGTCGTCTTAACGCTACCGTCAGATGGATCAGCATTAGAGGACGCCTCGGTAAAGGCATTTGTAATGTCTGTAGCCGTATTATTCTCATGGTTCGGATCAGCTTTCGCCGCCGTATACGAAGCGTACAGATAGACCTTGGCGCTATTCTCCTGCAGCGTCAGGCCCTTGGAGATTTGGTCGGAGAACTGGTAGAAATACGTGCCGTACTTGTCGAAGTTCTCGGCAATGGTGCCATAAAGGTTGTACGTCACGTCCTGGCCGATCTGAGAGTCAGCAGCGTCGTGCTCCAAACCGTCGGCGTCGCTCACGATCTTCTTCTCGACAGTGGGAATGCCCGTTTTCTCGGTGATTTCGACAGGCGCGTTTCCCACGACAGTGAAGATGGGAGATGTGCCCGCCTCACCCTCATTAATAGTGTCAGCCTTGGTCACAAAGAGCCAGTAGCCATGCTTAAGGCCGGAGGCAACGCGCTTGGTCGTTGTCGTCTTGTCAGTAAGATCGTCTACGGCAGCGGCAATCTTATAAGCAATGTGATTAGAGTCAACACGGGTTGTCTCATTGGTCCCTGTCACATTGGACGTTATCCAGTCTGCAGCATCCTGAGCGGTTGCGCCACCGTAACCGTTTTCCTTAATGACATTCTCGACAGCCGCCTCCACATCATCGTTCGCCCAGGTGATATTGCTCACAACCGTCTTACCGTTGACCATCGCAACGTCAGCATTAAAAATCTGATAGCCATAGAATTCGGTATCGTTGTCCTTAACGTTCGTGATGGTCACCGAGCCAGTGGCCGTTGCAGCCGCACCCTCAGCCGCAAACGCCATGGTCACCGGGGCCATGACGCCGCCGAAGCTCAGCGCTGCTGTGAGGCCGGCGGTTACTGCCAGGCGTGCGATGTTCTTGCTCATGCTCATCTTCTTTTCCTCTGCTTTCTGCTCGAATTCCATTTGATCTAAATCTGTCTGTCTGTGTCTTAGCATCTACTTTGCTACGTCTCGCCCCGCTCTCTGTGGGGCTGCCAGCTACTCTTTATGGCTGCCACCTCCCCGCTTGACCAGGAGCGCGACCACGATGAGCGCGACTCCGGCGACCGCTGCGGCGGCCACGGCGTACATTGCCATATCGCCAGTCGAGGGCATAAAGCCTCCGGTGGTAATGCTAGGGGGTGTGCCGGTGGGCGTGTTGATAAGCGACGCCTCCAGGCTGCCCGTCGACCCATCCGCGCTGTCGGCACGCAGGGGCGACTCGGCCGTGATGGTGAGCTTGGGCTTGGCGGCGGCCACCTGGTCGACGTCCAGGCCCTCGGCCTTGACCGTCACGGAGCGCGTGCCCTCAAAGGCGGTGTAGCCCTTGGGTGCCTTGAGCTCGCGGACCTCCAGCTTGCCCGAGTCCACGCCCGAGACAGTCACGCGGCCGTCCTCGCCCGTGGTGACGGTGGCCTTGCCCTCCGCATCCCACGTGCCGTCGGCCGCCAGTGTGCGACCGCGGTCGTCGGCGATGCTCAGGACCGCCCCAGCAAGCGGCTTGTCGCCGTCGCTGCCGCGCTTGGTGAGCGCGAGATCCCAGGTGTAGGCGCACGCGTCATCGCTCGGCGTGCGGGTGAAGCCGGCGTCGCC
>URNK01000148.1 GCA_900549195.1 uncultured Collinsella sp. | reverse complement strand
GATGAGCGCTAGTCTCGTGGGCTCGGAGATGTGTATAAGAGACAGGCCGTATTCTGCCGCGCTGCCATGCAGGGCGCGAGTTTGACGCTCTTTGCCAATACCACGTCTATGAAAGACCGGGCGCGCGCTGAGGAGCTTGAGGCGGCGTGTGATGAGTTGCTCGACACATGGTTGCCGCGCGCCGATGCGCTGGCGCGCCGCGCCTCCGACGCTGCAAGGAAGAGAGGATAGCCATGGCTGAACTGCTGAAGGGTGCTCCCGTTGCTCGCGCTTTGACCGAGGAACTTGCTGCTCGCTGTGCAGCCCTGCGCGAACGTGGCGTTGTGCCGACGCTGGCCATTGTTCGTGTGGGCGAGCGCGAGGACGACCTGTCCTACGAGCGCGGTGCCCTCAAGCGCTGCGAGAAGGTTGGCATTGAGGCTCGCCGCGTTTTGCTTTCTGCCGATGTTTCGCAGGACGAGCTGTTGGCGGCCATCGAGGACATCAATGCCGACCCCGCTGTTCATGGCTGCCTGATGTTTCGTCCGTTGCCCGTTGGGCTTGACGAGGATGCAGTTGCCGCGGCACTCGATCCTGCCAAGGATGTTGACTCCATGACGCCGGCCTCGCTGCTTACCACGCTTTCGGGTCGTGGCGAGGGCTTTGCTCCCTGCACGGCCGAGGCCGTGTTGGCGTTGCTGGACCATTACGGCGTTGAGCTGGATGGGGCCAAGGTTGCGGTCGTCGGTCGGTCTCTGGTGATTGGTCGTCCCGTTGCCGCCATGCTTACGGCGCGCAATGCGACCGTGACGACGTGCCATACGCATACGCGCGACCTTGCTGCCGAGTGCCGTGCTGCCGACATTGTGGTTGCCGCCGTTGGACGCGCGCGTACGATTGGTGTGGACGCGGTTCGCGAGGGCCAGACGATCATCGATGTTGGCATTAATTGGGACGAGGCCGCTGGCAAGCTGGTCGGGGACGTCGATTTTGGTGCTGCAGAGCCGGTTGTTGACACCATCACGCCCGTGCCGGGCGGCGTGGGAGCTGTGACGACGGCGATCCTCGCCAAACACGTGATCGAAGCGGCCGAGCGCGCATCGAAATAGGCGTTTTGGGCTGTTTGAGGGGTTAGTTCTATACCCCGTGGACAAAAAATGCCAAATATGAGTACTGTCGCCAATATAGTCACATATAATTTAGCTCTTCTCGACTCTCTATCGGTATTTATTATCGATAGAGAGCCTATTTTATTGAACCTATGAGGAATTGCATTGTCCAGCTTTTGAACAAATGTAGATTATCGACGTCTGTGCCCAGAGAAATTGCTGCTACTAAATTGGTGACAGTACTCATATTTGGCATTTTTTGACCACAGGGGTTGCCGGGGCTGTGGTTTCGCCCTTTTTTCGCCGAAGCGATACACTGTTGCCGTTTGATTTCTTCGCTCAAGGAGGATGCGCATGCCGTGCACAACGATTCTGGTCGGTAAGAACGCGAGCTACGACGGGTCGACGCTTGTCGCGCGTAACGAGGACTCGTCCAACGGGGTATTTGAGCCCAAGCGCATGCGCGTAGTGCACCCCGACGAGCAGCCGCGTGTCTACACGAGCGTCCTGAGCCACCTGACCGTTGAGCTGCCCGATAACCCCATGCGCTATACGAGCGTCCCCGATGTTGTCCCGGGCCACGGTATCTGGGCCGAGGCCGGTTTCAACGAGCTCAATGTTGGCATGTCCGCAACCGAGACGCTTACCACCAACGAGCGCGTCCGCAGCGCCGATCCGCTCGTGGACTACGTGCCCGCCAAGGGCAACGAGGGTGAGGGCGGCTATGTGCCGGCGCGGCCTGGTGGCCTGGGCGAGGAGGATATGGTGACCCTGGTCCTGCCCTACGCCAAGTCCGCCCGCGACGGCGTTCGTATCCTGGGCGACCTGCTCGAGCGTTACGGCACCTACGAGAACAACGGCATCGCCTTTAGCGACGTGGACGAGATCTGGTGGCTCGAGACCATCGGCGGCCACCACTGGATCGCCAAGCGCGTGCCCGACGACGCCTATGTAACCATGCCCAACCAGCTGGGTATCGACAGCTTTGACCTGGATGACGCCGAGGGCGCCCAGGCCGACCACATGTGCTCCGCCGACCTGCGCGCCTGGATGGCCGAGTGGCATCTGGACCTGACGCTGGGCGTCGAGGGCGACGGCCCGGCTGTGGTCTTTAACCCACGCGACGCCTTTGGCTCGCACAGCGACAGCGACCACGTCTACAACACGCCGCGCGCCTGGTACATGCAGCGCTGCCTCAACCCCAGCGACGTGTGGGATGGCCCCGACGCCGACTACACGCCCGAGAGCGACGACATCCCCTGGAGCCGTGTGCCCGAGCGCAAGGTGACCATCGAGGACATCAAGTACGTACTCTCGAGCCACTACCAGGGCACGGAGTACGACTGCTACGGCAGCAAGGGCACGCCCGCTACGCGCGGCGCCTATCGCCCCATCGGCATCAACCGCAACAGCCAGCTCGCCGTGTTGCAGCTGCGCCCCTATGCGCAGCCGGCGTATCGCGCCGTGCAGTGGATGGCCTTTGGCTCCAACTCGTTTAACGCGCTGGTCCCGCTGTACGCCAACGTCGAGACCATGCCCGAGTACTATGCCGACACGCAGGCTCGTGTGACGTCCGAAAACTTCTACTGGGCCAACCGCCTGATCGGCGCCCTGGCCGACGTCCGCTTCCATGAGTGCGGTCGCGCGGTCGAGGATTATCAGGAGAAGGTCGGTGGCATGGGCCACAAGCAGATCCATGACGTCGATGCTGCCGTAGCCGCGCTACCCGAGGCCGAGGTGCCTGCCGAGCTTGCACGCGCCAACGAGGCCTTTGCCGAGCTTGTGCGCGTGGAGACCGATGCCCTGCTGGGCAAGGTACTCTACACCACGAGCTGCGCCATGAAGAACTCTTTCGCGATGAATGACAACGTGAGGTAGGGATTTCCCGTCGATCGAATAGCGCTAAAACGCTTTGTCGCTTTCGCTCGATCTTGGGTACAAGAACGCCAATGCAGTTGTTTGTGATTGGAGACAACCATGGTTATGAAACTCGATCAGCTTGTTAACGGCGCCATTAACGTGGGCTTTGGCGCTGCCGCCGTTGCTGTTGAAGGCGGCAAGAAGGTCCTCGACGACCTTAACACCAAAGGCGAGCAGGTCCGCAAGGACACCGCCACCCCCGATATCGCCCGCAGTGTGTCCGACATGTTCGAGCAGGCCGGCGGTACCATCTCCGACCTGACCGAGCGTCTGGGCATGCAGGGCGAGACCGCGGCCCAACGCGTGCTCGACGAGCTCATTCTGGCTCGCGTCCGCGTTATGACTGCGCCCGAGCGTACGGCCTTCCTGGCCCATGTGCGCGACATCGTCGATTCGGTCGAGGACAACGTGACCTCGGTGCCCGTCGAGTCCGTTGAGCCCGACGATGCGAAGGATACCGAAGAGGCCGAGTAGCAGCGCAGATGGCAGATTCCACCACCGATTACAACAATCTAGATCCCTTGGGTGACGAGGCGGCGGTTGCCGACGAGGTCGAGGCCGCCGTTTCGGGCGCTCGCAAGAAGCCGCGCGCTGTCGATATGGTCCCCGAGGAGCCCGACGCGATGGCGCCGGATGAGGAATACCAACTCACGCCGGCGGGTCGCCGCGAGCGCATTGGGCAGATTGTTCGCTTGGTCAAAAAGTACCGTGTGTGGGATAACCTCACGCCGGTCCGCTTGCGCCGCCTGCTCGAGGAGCTCGGCCCCATGTTCGTCAAGATGGGGCAGATTCTGGCCAACCGGTCCGAGATTCTGCCGCAGCGCTTTTGCGATGAGCTGCGCCGTCTGCGTTCCGACGTGGAGCCGGTGCCGTACGAGGTGGTGCTTCGCTGCCTGGAGGAAGAATACGGCCTGCGCCTGGGGGAGATGTTCGATGCGATCGACCCCAACCCGCTTGGTAGCGCATCGCTCGCGCAGGTGCACCGCGCTCGTCTGGTGACGGGCGAGGACGTGGCCGTCAAGGTGCAGCGCCCCGGTGCGCAGCAGGTTATGGCGCAGGACATCGATATCATCCGCTCGGTGGTGCGTATCGTTTCCAAGTTCGTCAACACCGATCAATTCGTTGACCTGCACGGCGTAGTCGAGGAGTTGTGGACCTCGTTTCGCGAGGAGACCAACTTTTTGGCCGAGGCCAAAAACCTCAACGACTTCTACGAGTTCCATAAGAGCGTTCATGGCGTGACGTGCCCTAAATCCTATCTGGACCTGTGCACCGAGCACGTGGCGGTCATGGACTACGTCGACGGCATTTCGATCGCCGATCCTGAACGCTTGGTGGCCGAGGGCTATGACTTGGAAAAGATCGGTGCCGCAATCGTCGAGGACTATTCGACGCAGGTGCTCGACGACGGCTTTTTCCATGCCGACCCGCATGCGGGAAACATCATCCTCAAAGACGGAATTGTCTACTTTATCGACTTGGGCATGGTCGGACGCATGTCGAGCCACGACCGCGGTATCGTCAAGGATATGATCTTTGCCGTGGCCGAGGGCGACGTGCCCAAGCTCAAGGATTCGCTCATGCGCTTTGCCGTGACGCGCCTGTCTCTTATACACATCTC
>URNK01000147.1 GCA_900549195.1 uncultured Collinsella sp. | reverse complement strand
CTCGGCGTAGCGCGAACCACGGCATGCCGGGCAGACGATCTCGACGTCGGGCAAAAACTGCACGTCGAGCGAAATCGAGCCCGTTCCATCGCACGTAGGGCAGCGCAAGGCGCCGGTGTTGTAGCTAAAGGCGCCCGCCTTGCAGCCGGCTGCCTTGGCTTCGGGCGTACGGGCGAAGGCGCGGCGCAGCTCATCATGGATGTCGGCATAGGTCGCTACCGTCGAGCGCACGTTGGCACCGATGGGCGTGGCGTCAATCAGGTTGGCACGCGCAATGCCCTCGGCATCGACCCAACGCACGTGCCCCGGCAGACGCTCGCCAGCTGCCTGCGCCTTAAGCGCCGGGATGAGCGTCTCGAGCACCAACGTCGTCTTACCCGAACCCGAAACGCCCGTTACCGCGACAAGGCGGCCGCGCGGGATATCGACTTCGAGCGGTTTAACGGTATGGATGGCATCGGTTGCCATGCGGATATGTCCCTGGTCGAACATTTCGTCGTCAGTCACCTGCGGACGCAAGCGCTTGGACTCTGCGCGCAAAAACGGGGCAATGCGGCTGCCCCGCGATTGCTCGACCTCGTCTACCGTACCGGCAGCGATCACGTTACCGCCGCCTGCTCCGGCAACGGGGCCCATCTCGACCAGATAGTCGGCTTCCGCCAGTACGCGCGTATCGTGGTCGACAACAACCACGGTGTTGCCGTCATCCACCAGATCGCGCATCACGCCTACCAAGCCGTCGACATTGGCAGGATGCAAGCCGATCGAGGGCTCATCTAGCACATAAAGCACGCCTGTCGATCGGTTGCGCACCACGCGGGCGAGCTGCACACGCTGGCGCTCACCCGTGGAGAGCGTGGCACCGGCGCGATCGAGCGAAAGATAATCGAGGCCCAGATCGACCAGACGACGGGCCGTGCTCAAAAACGAATCGCAGATATCCGTCGCCATGGGCTGCATCTCGGCCGGCAAGGATGCGGGCACCCCGCGCACCCACTCAATCGCCTCACCCAGCGTCATGGCCGCCGCCTGCGCCAGATTGATACCGCGCACCTGGGGCTGGCGTGCCGCCTCGGAGAGACGCGTGCCGCCGCAGTCACGGCATGGTCCCTCGCGCAAAAAGCGCGCAACGCGCTTGAGGCCTTTGTCGTCCTTAACCTTGGCGAGCGCATTCTCAACGGTATAGACGGCGTTGTAATAGGTGAAGTCGAGCGGCGTAGCGCCCTCGCCGTTTTTGGGAACGTAGAGAATGTGCTTCTTAACCGCCGGGCCGTGGAACACGATATCGCGCTCTTGAGGCGTGAGCTGGTTAAACGGCACGTCGGTACGCACACCCATCTCGCCTGCCACCTGCTTCATCAGATCCCACATGAGTGTGCCCCAAGGAAGCACCGCGCCTTCGTTGATGGTCTTTGACTCGTCGGGCACCAGGCTCGCCTCGTCCACCTCGCGCATGACACCGGTGCCGCCGCAGGTAGGGCACGCACCGCCGCTGTTAAAGGCAAGGTCCTCGGCACTCGGCGCGTAGAACTCACGGCCGCATGTCTGACACGCGAGCGATAGGCCTGCGGCCACATTAAGGCTCGGCTCCACACGCGCCCCGCAATGCGGGCACATGTGATGGGCGCAGCGGCTAAAGAGCAGGCGCAGGCTGTTGTTGAGCTCGGTCATGGTGCCAAAGGTGGAACGCACGCCCGGCACGCTGGGGCGCTGATGCAACGCGAGCGCCGCCGGCACATGCAGTACCTCGTCTACCTGGGCATGCTCAGCCTGCGTCAGGCGACGACGAGTATAGGTGCTGAGTGCTTCCAAGTAGCGACGCGAACCCTCGGCATAAAGAACCCCCAGCGCCAGCGAACTCTTGCCCGAACCCGACACGCCGGCAATACCCACGAGCTTTCCCAGCGGGATATCGATATCGATGTCCTTAAGGTTATGGACACGTGCGCCACGTACCTCGATAGCCTGCGGGCTCATCCTCTGTTCCGTCACCTTTATCACCCTACTCGTACCATAAAATGCGGTCGCGGATATACTCGCCCAGCATGGGCACGGTAAACCGGACGAGGCCGTATCCAGCAGCCTCAATGACGCGCTCGCGAATCAGGCTTGCGCGATATTTACTCGCCCAGCTCTGAGTGCGATCGCAGCGCTCAATGATGTCCGCCATTCGCGTCGGTTTACCCTCGTCAACCGCCATGGCCTCGATAAAAAGGCGCTGTGGACTGCGCAGCCCGTAATACAGGGGCGCGTCAACCGCTTCGTAGAACTCGGAGACGGCATCCGCATGCCCATCCTCGACATCGTGCCTTTCGATGACCTGCGAGCCACGCCGGACAGCAGAGCGCCACATGTAATATCCCACCAGCTGAACCATATAGGGATGCCCCATGCTCTTGTGTGCCGCAAGGTCCGCCGTCTCCGCATCAACGCAAAGACCAGCGCCTTTGACCGTCTGGATATATGAATCGCGCACCTTGGGCAAAGAAATCGCCCCCAGCGTACGCTGCTGGGCACGCCGCAAAAACGTTACGCTCGGCTCTTCGAGCAAGTCATCAACCATACTGGGCAAGCCGGCAAAAACCAGCGCAAGACCGCGCTGGTCGCTATCGGGCAAGCCCGTGGCATCTTGATCTCCGAGCACTTGTTGATAGAGAACGGCCAGCGCCGCCAGTTCCTCGATAGACACAGATTGGGCCTCGTCAATCGCAAACAGTAAGCCCTTTCCCGGCCCGAGTTTCTTGAGGCGTTCGTTGACTAGCCCGCGCAATGTCTCGCCTTTTGCCCGCGCTGCCTCGACCGACATCCGGCCAAACGACGGCCCGAACTCCATTGAGGTCACAACGGGTTTATTCGAGCGAAGCGCGTCGGCCAAGCGGTCGCATAAGCCAAGCGAAGCGGAATCGGAGACATCCGCCCATCCGCGCTCGCTGGCCAGACGTTGCAGCTCCCGCAGGAGAACCGTCTTGCCGCAGCCGCGGTTTCCCGTAATGAGCATGAGCCTGCCCGGCGCTCCGGCGCCGTTATCGAGCCCTTCCTCGAAATCTTCGATGACCGACTCGCGACCGATGAGTATCGGAGGCCGCTTGCCAGCCGTGGGCTTAAAGGGATTTGGATTCATGTCGGCCTCCTCGGATTGGCAAACCCTGGTAATAGTTATACCAACTTATACCGAGTTATACCAACAGCAGGTGACAAAAGGGCCGCCCTTCTATCACCTATGGCCGAAAAACTCGGCGTCTGCTGCTCGCCAGGGGCGGAAGGTGGCGGGATCGACCTTTACGTGCGCCGCGGCGGGTACGTCGTACCATTTGACCGTGTAACCGGCGCCGTGAGAGCAAAAGACCGAATCGGGCGTGTTGGGCAGATCGGCCTCTGGCTCATAGGCGGCAGCCTCGATTACGCGCTCGGCATCATGGCAAGCCGCATAGCCGGCGAACTCTAGGTACAGATGCCCGCGACCGCTCGTGTAGGCAGCCACCTCCAGCGCGTAATCCTGCACCTCAGATGCCGGCACGCGACCCACAAGCTTCGCCCGATCTCCCGCCATCGTCGGCGGCTCGTACTCGGCACCCATGCGCGTGGCATCCGAGAGCGCCCGGCCCACGCACTCCCCCGGCACCTCGAGCTCAAAGCGGTACCACGGCTCCAACAGCACCGCCGCGCCAGCCTCACGTGCCCGCATGAGCCCCTGGCGAACCGCGCGGTACGTGGCCTGGCGAAAATCGCCGCCCTCGGTGTGTTTGGCATGCGCGCGGCCGCCCGTGAGCGTAATGCGCACATCGGTGATGGGCGAGCCGGTCAGCACGCCCAGGTGATCGCGCTCCATGGCGTTGGTGAGTGCCAAACGCTGCCAGTTAAGATCGAGCTCGTCAGTCGAGGTTACGGTGCCAAACTGCACGCCCGAGCCCGCCGGCAACGGCTCCAGGCGCAAATGCACCTCGGCATAGTGGCGCAGCGGCTCAAAGTGGCCCACGCCCTCGACCGGCTGCGAAATAGTCTCCTTATAGAGAATGCCACCGGACTCAAACGCAACCGAAAGGCCAAAGCGATCAGCCAACACCCGCTGCACGACCTCGAGTTGCACGGCGCCCATCAACTGCAAATGAATCTGCTCAAGATGCGTATTCCAGCTTACGCCGAGCATGGGATCTTCATCCGCCAGCTCAGTCAACGCTTTGAACACCGCATGGACATCATGTTCGCCCGGAAGCACCGTATAGGTGAGGACCGGCGCAATGACGGGTGCATCGCCCGCAGGCTCCGCGCCCAGGGCGTCCCCTGGGCGAACGTGCGCAAGACCCGTCACGGCACAAATACCGCCAGCAGTAACTTCTTGGGCAAGCTCATACTTTTCGCCGTTATAGATGCGTACCTGATCGACCTTCTGCTCCCATGCCTCGGCGCCGGAACGTCCGTCAATCATCTGCTTGGCATGCAGCGTGCCGCCGGTCACTTTAACCCAAGCCAAGCGCTCGCCGCGATCCCCGCGGCTGACACGATAGACGCGCGCGGCAAACTCCGGGAGCCACGCCCGCTCACGCATCAGCGCGCATATGCCATCCAGCAGCTCGTCCACGCCTTGGTCCTTGAGCGCCGAGCCGGCAAAGCAGGGAAAGAGCTTGCGCTCGGCAACCATGCGCGACAGCGTTGCGGCAGAAAGCTCGCCCGCCTCAAGAAACTCCTCGAGTGCCGCTGTCTCTTA
>URNK01000146.1 GCA_900549195.1 uncultured Collinsella sp. | reverse complement strand
GGCCTCTTTGCCGCCTTTGCCGCGGCCCACATTGCCGTGCGCATCTTGGCGCCCGGTGCCGACCCCGCCATCCTGCCCATCGTATTTATACTTTCGGGCATCGGCATCACGTTCGTGACGCGTCTCGCCCCCGCTCTCGCCATCTCACAGCTCATCATCCTGTTTGTCTCGGTGGCCCTGATGGTGGGGACGCTCGCGTTGGTTAAGAACCTCGACGTGGTCATGCGCTACAAGTACACCTTTGGCATCATCGGTATCATTCTGCTGATGCTGCCTATCTTTATCGGCACCACGATCTCGGGCTCCAAGCTGTGGATTCGCATCGCGGGCTTTACCATCCAGCCTGGCGAGTTCGCCAAGGTCTTTATCGTCCTGTTCCTGGCCGGCTACCTAGCCGAGAACCGCGAGCTGCTCTCCATCTCCAACCGCAAGATCTTGGGCTTTAAGATCCCTCGCCTGCGGCTGCTGCTGCCGCTGTTTGCCGTGTGGGGCGTGTGCCTGCTCGTCGTCGTCTTCGAACGCGACCTGGGTTCGGCCGTGCTGTTCTACACCATCTTCTTGCTGATGCTCTACGTTGCCACGGGGCGCTTTTCGTATGTCGTTATCGGCCTTGCGCTCTTAGCCGTCGGAGCCGTGGGCGCCTACAAGTTCCTGTCGCACGTTCAGGTGCGTTTCCAGGTTTGGGTCGATCCGTTTAAGGACGCCCAGGGCCAGGGCTACCAGATCGTCCAGTCGCTCTTCTCGCTTGCCGATGGCGGCCTGGTCGGTGTTGGCATCGGCAACGGCATGGCCAACAACATCCCTGTCGTCGAGTCCGACTTTATCTTCTCGGCCATCGGCGAAGAGATGGGTCTTTTGGGCGGCGGCGCCGTGCTCATCCTGTTTATGCTCTTTGCCGTGCGTGGCCTCACCACGGCTGCCCGCGCTAAATCCGACCTCGCCGCCTTTAGTGCCACAGGCCTTACGGCCGCCATCAGCTTCCAGGCCTTCTTGATCGTCGGCGGCGTAACCCGCCTGATCCCGCTGACCGGCGTCACCCTGCCCTTTATGAGCCAGGGCGGCTCCTCTCTGCTGGCGAGCTTTATCATCGTCGCGCTCCTGCTGCGCGCCGGTGACGAGGCGACCGGACGCGAGGCCGAGCTTACCGGCACCGGCACCATGGCCGCCATCACCGATAATCAGGTCGCATCTGCCGCCGCCCCGACGGGCACGCGCTTTGCCACCTCGTCTTCCTACGGCAGCGGCAGCCATTCCATCGGCTCGCGCATGCGCCGTCGCCTGCTCGACACGCCTGAATCCGGTGTGCTCGGCCGCGTTGCGCTCGCCAGCCGTCTAACCCGTGCGGTGCTCGCCTTTACGGCGCTGTTCGCCATCCTTATCGGCAACCTCACCTATGTCCAGGTCATCAAGGCCAAGGACTATCAGGACATGCCGACCAACAACCACACCATCGCCCGCTCCAAGTACATCCAGCGCGGTTCCATCATCACGTCCGACGGCGTGACGCTGGCCGAGTCGCTGCAGCAGGAGGACGGCACCTACGTACGCTCCTACCCCAACGGTAACCTGGCAGCGCACGTGGTTGGCTACGTGAGCCAGCAGTATGGCACCACCGCCATCGAGAGCGTCATGAACGATACGCTCACCGGCTCCAAGGATTACTCCAGCTGGAACAACGCCATCGCGTCGCTCGCGGGCCAGACCCAGCCGGGCAACACTGCCAAGCTCACCATCGACTCGCGCATCCAGACGGCTGCCGAGCAGGCGCTCAAGGGCTTTAAGGGCGCTGTGGTGGTCATCGACCCGCGTACCGGCGCGGTGCTCGCATGTGCCAGCTCGCCCACCTACGACAACACCAACATCGATGCCCTGCTGCAGACGGGCGGCGGCGAGGACGGCTCCATGTACAATCGCGCCATGGACGCGCTGTACACGCCGGGCTCAACGTTTAAGGTCGTTACGCTTTCCGCGGCACTCGAGACCGGTACCGCCAGCCTTACCAGCACCTACCAGGCGCCCGGCTCCATGGACATCGGCAACGCACCGGTCACCAACTATGCCAACGAGAGCTACGGCACCATCAGCCTGCAGCAGGCCTTTGCCGTGTCCTCCAACGTCGTCTTTGGCCAGGTGGCAAACGAAGTTGGCGCAAACACGCTCGTGCAGTTTGCCAACGCCTTTGGCTACGGCCAAAAGCTCGGCCAGGACCTGACCTCCGCGGCCTCCATCATGGCCGACCCGTCGCTCATGACCGAGTGGGAGACCGCCTGGGCCGGCGCCGGCCAGCCTGTCGGCATGGACCACACGCCCGGCCCGCAGACCACCGTCATGCAAAACGCCGTGATTGCCGCCGCCATCGCTAACAGCGGCGTGGTCATGGACCCGTACTTTGTAGCCCAGGTACTCGCCCCGGACGGAACCGTGGTCAAGACCACGCAGTCCCGCTCGCTGGGTCAGGCCGTCAGCTCCGCCACGGCCGACCAGGTCAAGCAGGCCATGCTTGCCGTCGTCCAGTCCGGTACCGGCACCGATGCCCAGATCCCCGGCGTCAAGGTCGCCGGCAAGACCGGCTCGGCCGAGACTGGCGGCACCAACGTCAACTCTATGTTCGTTGGCTTTGCACCTTACGATTCACCCACGGTCGCCATCTCGGTGGCCTTGGAGGATTTCGACAAGCATGACGTCAAGGCCGCCAAGATCGCCGGTATCGTCCTGACCGCGGCGCTTGCCGCACAGGGAGCGTGATGCCCATGATCGAATCGGACACCCGAGGCGCGCCGCGGCCGAAGAGCTAGCGGCAACGCGCCACACGGCCCCAGCGGCCACATCGTAGGTACTACACACATCGTTGAGCGAATAGTTATGTTAGGAGCAAGAATGGAACAGAGGGTCCTCGGGGGAAGATACCTCCTCAAGGATAAGGTGGGGACAGGCGGCATGGCGACCGTCTACCGTGCACAGGACCAGGTCCTCGACCGCACGGTTGCCGTCAAGATCATGCTGCCGCAGTATGCCGGCGACGCAACCTTCGCCGCACGCTTTAAACAGGAGGCCCAGGCAGCAGCCGGTCTCTCCTCCCCTTATATCGTGGGCGTCTACGATTGGGGCAAGGACGGCGACACCTATTACATCGTCATGGAGTACCTGCGCGGCACCGACCTTAAGAGCGGCATCAAGAGCCACGGCGCCCTCGACCCCAAGAAGGTCGCCCAGATCGGCTCGCAGATCAGCTCTGCGCTTTCGGTCGCCCACAAGCACGAGATCATCCACCGCGACATTAAGCCGCAGAACATCATGGTGCTGCCCGACGGCAACATCAAGGTGATGGACTTTGGCATCGCGCGTGCCAAGAACAGCCACCTCACGCAAGACAACAACGTGCTGGGAACCGCCCACTACGTCAGCCCCGAGCAGACCCGCGGTCAGGACCTCGGCCCCACCTCGGATATCTACTCGCTGGGCGTCGTGATGTACGAGTGCGCCACCGGCCGCGTTCCCTTTGACGGTGACGACGCCATCTCGGTCGCACTCAAGCAGGTCAACGAGCTGCCTATTCCGCCGAGCCAGATCAACTCCGGTGTCGACGCCGACCTTGAGCGCATCATCCTCAAGTGCATGGAGAAAGACCCGGCAAACCGCTTCCAGACCGCCGACGAGTTGCGTCAGGTGCTCAACAACTACCTGTCGGGCCGTGCCGTCAACGTCTCGGAGCCCACGCGCATCATCGGTGCCCCCGGTGAGCTGGGCGCCACCAAGACTCGCGAGCTTTCCGATCAGACGCGCGCCATGGTGCGTCCCGTCTCGGGCGTGAGCGGCCAGAATACCACCCGTAGCTCGGTTTCGGGCTCCACCGGCTCCTACGAGGTCGAAAAGCCCAAATCCAACAAGAACAAGATCATCGCCGCCGTGGTGGCAGCCGTTGCCGTCATCTGCATCGTGGTGGCCTTTGCCACAGGACTCTTTGGCGGCGAGCAGGTCACCGTGCCCGATGTGCTGGGCAAGGACCAGCAGACTGCCGTCGAGCTGATCAAGGAAGCCGGCCTCGAGGTCGGCACCATCGACCAAAGCTACAACGACGATGTCGACGAGGGCAAGGTCGCCGAGCAGACGCCCAACGGCAACACCAAGAAGGCCAAGGGCACCAAGGTGAACCTGGTAATCTCCAAGGGTCCCAAGCCCTCCGAGAAGGTTGAGGTTCCCCATCTTGTCGGCCTGACCAAGGACCAGGCCGAGGCCGCGCTGGCAAGCGTTGGCCTGAAGGGCAACGCCTCCGAGGAGGCCAACGAGGCCGATGAGGGCCAGGTCTTTGAGCAGGGCACCGAAGCCGGTAAGGAAGTCGCGAAGGGCACGACCATCTCGTACAAGGTCTCGAGCGGCCCGGATACCACGTCCGTCCCCGATCTGACCGACATGACCGAGGCCCAGGCGCGCAACGCCCTCGATATGGCAGGCTTTGGCGTCGACGTTAGCTACCAGGAGAACGACTCGGTTACCGAGGGCACCGTGATCAGCTGGAACCCCAGTGGCAAGCAGAAGCCCGGCGCCACGATTACCGTCGTCATTGCCAAGAAGTCCGGCAAGGCCAGTGTTCCGGGCAACCTGTACGGCAAGAGCATCTCCGCCGCCGTCACCGCGCTCAACAACGCCGGTTTCTATAACATCTGTCTCTTATACACATCTGACGCTGCCGACGACTCCTTACGTGTA
>URNK01000145.1 GCA_900549195.1 uncultured Collinsella sp. | reverse complement strand
GAAGGGCTTCAAGTTCTCCACGTACGCCACGTGGTGGATCCGTCAGGCCATCACGCGTGCTATCGCCGACCAGGCCCGTACCATCCGTATTCCCGTGCACATGGTCGAGACCATCAACAAGCTCGTCCGCGTGCAGCGCCAGCTCCTTCAGGACCTGGGTCGCGACCCGACCCCCGAGGAGATCGGTGCCGAGATGGACATGAGTGCAGACCGCGTCCGCGAGATCCAGAAGATCTCGCAGGAGCCCGTGTCGCTCGAGACCCCTATCGGCGAGGAAGAGGATTCCCAGCTGGGCGACTTCATCGAGGACTCCCAGGCTATCGTTCCGCCCGATGCCGCCAGCTTCTCCATGCTGCAGGAGCAGCTCACCCAGGTGCTCGACTCGCTTGCCGATCGTGAGCGCAAGGTTATCGAGCTGCGCTTTGGCCTTGTCGACGGACATCCCCGTACGCTCGAGGAGGTCGGCCGCGAGTTTGGCGTCACGCGCGAGCGCATCCGCCAGATCGAGTCCAAGACTCTGGCCAAGCTTCGCCACCCGAGCCGCTCGAGCAAGCTCAAGGACTATATCGAAAGCTAGTCAAGCAAGAGGCGCCCTCAAGCACATCCGCTTGAGGGCGCTTTCATGTAGACATTGGGGACGTTCTTGAATGACTGGTCGTTTAAGAACGTCCCCAATGACTGGGTCGGAAAATTTCTTAAAAAAGTTCTTGCCCTGAGCTGATTCGTCCGTATAATAAACTTCGTTGCTTGAGAGCACGCACCTATTCCTCGGTAGCTCAATGGTAGAGCACGCGGCTGTTAACCGCGCTGTTGTAGGTTCGAGTCCTACCCGGGGAGCCAGGTTGTAAAACCCGTCGCTTATGCGGCGGGTTTTTTCATGCCGCGATCGCCGTTCGCGAACGTTACCATATCAACATTTCGTGTCGAGGATGTAATCCCGAGGCCCGCCACCTCAACATGCCGCGGTCGTTGTAGAATATTGCAATGATTGCTCCCACGACATGGTGCCGCGAGCACCAAGAAAAGGAGATTCTTGTGTCTGAGACCATTAACGGCAGCCTGAGCGTCTCGAACGACGTTATTGCCGATATTGCCGGTTATGCCGCGATGACGTGCTATGGCGTTGTCGGTATGGCTGAGCAGCTCCAGGGCGCCGAGAGCGTGCGCCTGCTTGCCGGTCAGCGCCTCCGCAAGGGCGTGCTTGTCTCCGCCGACGAGAACGGCCTTACGGTCGATCTTCACGTCGTGCTCGAGAACGGCGTCAACATGAAGTCCGTCTGCCACAATCTTTCGAGCTCCGTTGCCTTCACCCTGCAGGAGATCGCCCAGATCGATCCCGCCAGCCTTAAGATCGGCATCCATATCGACGCGCTCAAGAGCCGTCTGAACTAGCATCCGAAAACGGAGATTCAAATACCCATGATTGCAAAGACCATTCGCACCTGTTTTCCGATCGCTGCGGCTGCCGTTTCCGACAAGGCCGAGGAGATCAACAAGCTCAACGTCTTCCCCGTACCCGATGGCGATACCGGCACCAACATGTCGCTCACGCTCGCCTCGGTGACCAAGGAGCTCTCTGTCCTTCCCGCCGATGCCGATATGGAGGCCATCGCCGGTGCCATCACCCACGGCTCTCTCATGGGCGCTCGCGGTAACTCCGGCGTTATTACCTCGCAGATTCTTCGCGGCGTGGCCGAGGGCCTTGTCTCTGCCGACGAGCCTATTACGTCCGCCAATATTGCCTTCGCCTTCCGTCGTGCCGTCAAGGTCGCCTTCCAGGCCGTCCGCAAGCCCATCGAGGGCACGATCCTCACGGTCCTGCGCGATGTCTCGACCAAGGCCGATGAGTGCGAGAAGAAGAAGTTCTCGGCCGAGGATGCGCTCGACGCCATTGTCGTCGAGGCGTACCAGTCCGTCGCCCGCACGCCCGACCTGCTGCCCGTCCTCAAAGAGAACGGCGTGGTCGACTCCGGCGCTTTTGGATTTGCCATTTTCCTCGAGAACTTTGTGGCTGCCGCTCTTGGCCGCAGCACCGTTGTCGAGGATTTCTCCGCTACGTTTGACTCCGCCGGCTCTGCCCGCGATGCGGCCCTTGGTCGCGTTGAGATCGAGGCCAACGACGACTGGGAGGGCTCGGAGTTCCGCTACTGCAACGAGTTCCTCTTTAAGGCCGACGCCCCGTTTGACGAGGACGAGTGCCTTAAGTTCCTGGGTTCCATGGGCGACTGCGAACTGCTCGTGGGTGCCTACCCCGATTACAAGATCCATGTGCACTCCAACACCCCCAACCTGGTGCTCGAGCACATGCTGCAGCTCGGTCAGATTTACGAGGTCTTTATCCACAACATGGAGATGGAGGCCCACGACCGTACCGCCAAGATTCACGAGGACCAGGAAAAGGCCGCCGAGCCCGCGAAGGCCCTGGGCTTTGTCGCCGTTGCCGCCGGTTCCGGCGAGGCCGACATCCTTAAGTCCCTCGGCGTCGACGTGATCGTGTCGGGTGGCCAGACCATGAACCCCTCGACCGCCGACCTGCTGGGCGCGGTGGACCAGGTCAACGCGACCTCGGTCATCATCCTGCCCAATAACGGCAACATCCGCATGGCTGCCGAGGCTGCCGCTTCTGCCTGCACGGACAAGAAGGTTGCCGTCGTTCCCACCAAGACCGTCCCGCAGGCGTTCTCCGCGCTGTTCGCGGTCCTGCCCGATTCCGAGCTCGAGGACGCCGTCGCCGCCATGGTCGACGCCATCAGCGAGATCCGCGATGGCGAGGTCACCCGCGCTGTGCGCGACTCCAGCGCCTCCGACGGCTCGCCGATTCACTCCGGTGACGTCATGGGTATCATCGCCGGCTCCATCGACGTGGTCGGCTCCGACGTGAAGCAGGTCACGCTCGACTGCATCAACCGCATGCAGGAGGAAGAGGAGGGCGACGCACTGACGATTCTGGCCGGCGAGGAGCTGTCCGATGAGGCCTTCCAGGAGATCGTCGACGCTATCGAGGAGGCTCAGCCCGACTTGGAGATTGACGCCCATCGTGGCGAGCAGCCGCTCTATCCCGTGATTTTCTCGATCGAGTAGGCATCTCGTCATGTCCGAGCTGTGCTCCGTGCCGCGCGTCTCGGAGCGCTTTGCCCAGAGCAATGCGCTCGATGAAGATATCGCGCGACTCAAATATGTTTCGGGTAAACGTGAGGAGGCCCTTCGCCGTCTGGGAATTCGGACGGTGGGGGACCTCCTTCTCCATATCCCTCATCGATACCTGGACTTTACCCGTTCGTGGTCCATCGAGATGGCGCCCATCGGTACCATGTGCACCATCATCGCCACGGTCGACCGTATCGTCCAAAAGCAGCCGCGTCCGCGCATGCAGGTGACCGAGGTCTCACTCGTTGACGAGACGGGCGTGCTGCAGGTCGCCTTTTTCCGCCAGCCCTGGATTGCCCAGCAGCTTAAGCAGGGCGACCGCCTGGCCGTGATGGGCAAGGTCGAGTTTGCCTACGGCTTTAAGCAGATGGCCTCGCCGCACTTTGAAAAGCTCGAGGACGGGCGTGCCGCAGGCACCATCCTGCCGGTCCATTACGTGAGTGATGGCGTGAGCCAGGCGTGGATGCGCCGCATCGTAAGCGGCGCGCTCGAGGTCGTCGGCAATCCGTTCGATCCGATTCCCGCGCCGCTGCGCGCAAAGCGGAAGCTCATGAGCAATGCCCGCGCGTTGCGCTCAATCCATTTTCCATCGAGTATGGCAGAGCGCGACATCGCGCGTCGTCGCCTGGCCTACGAGGAGTGCCTCTACCTGCAGCTGGCGTTGCGTCTGCGCAACGACGGCGGCCTGGTCGATGTGGTGCCCTATGCCCACACCGCGGGCGAGCACCTGGCCGCGCTCAAGCAAGCCCTGCCGTTTTCGCTGAGCGACGAGCAGGAGGCCGCGTTCCAGGATATCCTGCGCGATATGTGCGATGACGGGCGTGTGATGAACCGCCTGCTGTTGGGTGATGTCGGTACCGGTAAGACCGCCGTTGCCGCCTGCGCACTGGCTGTGGCTGCCGATAGCGGCACGCAGGCCTGCGTTATGGCGCCCACGGGCGTGCTGGCGCGCCAATATGCCGATAAGACCGGCCCTCTGCTCTCACAGGCCGGCATGTCCTGGGCGCTTCTGACGGGTGCCACGCCGGCTGCAGAGCGCGAGCGCATCCATGCACAGCTGAAATCGGGCGAGCTTAATGTGCTCTTTGGCACCCACGCGGTGCTTTCGGATAACGTTGCGTTCAAGCATCTATCGCTCGTGGTCATCGATGAGCAGCACCGCTTTGGTGTGGGCCAGCGCAACGCTCTGCGCGCGAAGGGCCCCGGTGCCGATCTGCTCGTTATGACGGCAACGCCCATCCCGCGTACGCTGGCGCTTTCGGTCTACGGCGATCTGGATACGAGCATCATCCGCCACCGGCCTGTTCCGGGTGCCGGTGTGACCACGCGCGTGCTCACCGAGTCGAGCCGCGACCTCGCCTATGGCGCCATTCGCGAGGCGCATGAAAAGGGTCAGCAGGCCTACGTGATTTGCCCGCTCGTGGAGCCGAGCGATTCGGCCGATGAGTTGGAGGACGTACCCGGTATCGCCCGCGACGAGGAGGGCCGCGTGACGGTCCCCGTGCCGCTTCACGATACCTGTCTCTTATACACATCTGACGCTGCCGACGACTCCTTACGTGTAGA
>URNK01000144.1 GCA_900549195.1 uncultured Collinsella sp. | reverse complement strand
GATGTGTATAAGAGACAGCAGCAGCAACACAAAGATCAGGATGAAGCACGACCAGGCCGAAAGCACCGACTTAACAGTGAGTTTCTCCCCCGCCTCGATATTCATGTGAAAGCGTGCGTCCAGATGCCCCGACTTCTCGGCACGCATGGCAAGCGCAGCTGTCAGCGCGAGCGAAACGATGGATCCTACGACCACGGCCAGCTCGGGGCCCACAAACATGGCAACGACCAGAGCCGCGCCGACAAACGACACGCCGGAGAGCAACGCCACGCCGGCAACACCGTGCAGGCGCTCGCCCACACTCGCGGCATTGCCCTGGTCATCGGCAACACGGCCCGCAACCAGCACAATAAATAGCGGCATCACCACAAAGAACGGTGCGAGCTGCACCAGCTGAACAGTCGCCAGGTGAAGGGAATCCAGACCCACCAGGTCGGCAACGGACACCGTGGGGATGCCGATGGAGCCGTAGGGCGTGGGCACGCCGTTGGCCAGCAGGCAGATGAGCACGGCAGGCACGGCCTCAAAGCCCAAGCCCGCGAGCATGCCGGCGGGAATGGCGACAGCGGTACCGAAGCCGGCCATGCCCTCCATAAAGCCACCGAAGCACCAAGCCACGAGCAGCGCCAGCAGACGGCGGTCGCTGCTGATGGAGGTGATCATGCTGCCGATCACGTCCATGGCGCCCGTGCGAACGCACAGGTTATACGTGAACACCGCGGCGATGATCACCAGGACGATGGGCCACAGAGCCATCAAAAAGCCTTCGAGCGAGGCGGTCGCGATCTGCGCTGCCGGCAGATGCCACCATGCGAAGGCAAGCACGCACGAAAGGACAAACGATCCGATAGCGGCTTTCCAGGCGGGCCACTTAAAGCACAGCAGCATCACGACAAGCCAAATAATCGGCACAAGAGCCAGTAAGAATGCGGCGACGTCCATAGGTAGAAGCTCCTTGGTGCCGCGTGGGCGGCATCGGGGTGTCACAAAACTTCAACAGGATACCGCACGCTCACCGACAATTTACTGCCGCCCCCAGAAAATATTGAACAACCTGTTCAAAAACACGAGCGAACACCGTCGCGTCTATACTAGAGCGCAGCAATAGAAAGGACCCCGCTTTGAGCATCACGCCCCTCGATAGCATTCGCCGCGCCATCGCCCGCCGCAATGGCGTCGCCGACCCCGCCGTAGCGGGCAGCGGCACCGCAAGGGCCCAGGGCGGACGCATCGAGAACGGCCTGTTCCCCGCCTCCCACACGGCCGAAGAGCTCGCTCGCATCCAGGAGCTGAGCCAGCGCAACGCCGGCGGCCCCGACAGCAGCCAGGCCACGCGCCGTCGCCGGCGCGAACGCGATCGGGAGCCCGGCCCCGTCCGCCGCATGGTCAACGCTTGGTGGAACCGTCTGCTCGGCGCCGTCTACGGCGGCGGCTTCTCTACGCAGGAAGCCGAATACGAGGATCACGCCACCAGCCGCGACTATCTTTGGAACACCCTCGGCACCGCCGTGTGGGGCCTGGCGTTTCCGTTGCTCACCATCGTGTCTACGCAGCTCGTGGGCGCCGAAGAGGCCGGTAAGTTCTCCATCGCCTTTGTCACCGGCACGCTCATCATGATCGCGTGCAACTATGGCGTGCGCAGTTTTCAGGTTTCGGACATCGACGAAAAGACGTCCTTTGCCTCCTATCAGCTCAATCGCTGGATCTGCGGAGCGCTCGCCCTAGGCTGCGGCCTCATGTATAGCAGCGCCCGCGGCTATGACGCGCAGATGGCGACGATCGGCCTGGGCGTCTACCTGTATAAGGTCATCGACGGCGTCGCCGACGTGTACGAAGGCCGCCTGCAGCAGGCCGACAAACTCTACTTGGCTGGAATGAGCCAAACGCTACGCTCCGTCGGCGTCATCGCGGTCTTCAGCGTGGCGCTGTTCCTCACGCGCAGCATGCCCATCGCGGCCATGGACATGGGTGTCACCGCGATCGCCTCGCTCGTGCTGGTCACCGCGCCGCTCGCCCTGCTCGAGACCGAAAAATCGCGCCGCGTGAGCCTGCGCGAGGTCGGCCACCTGTTTGTCCAGTGCGCCCCGCTCTTTGGTGCACTGTTCCTGTTCAACCTTATCGAGAGCATGCCCAAGTTTGTGATGGAAGGAACACTGGCCTACAAATACCAGCTGTACTTTAATGCCCTGTTTTTTCCAGCTCAGGCTATTCTGTTGAGCATTGGATTTGTCTATAAACCGCAGCTCCTGCGCTTGTCGAGCATTTGGGCTAATCCTCGCAAGCGTCGTCGCTTTGACCTGATTATTGTTGCTGTTATGGCGCTGATCGTGGTCATCACCGGCGTGTGCGCCGCATTTATGGCCGGTCCCGGCATTCCCCTCATGAGCTATATGTACGGCCTCAACTTTGAGCGCTACCGCACATTGGCGCTGCTGATGGTCGTCGCCGGCGGCATCACCGCGGCCATCGACTTTATCTACGCCATCATCACAGTGCTGCGCCACGCTGGAGACGTCACCAAGATCTACCTGATCTGCTTTGCCGTGAGCGTGGTGCTCCCGGTGATCCTGATTAAGCTGCTGGGTATGATGGGCGCTGTGGTGAGCTACCTAGCCATCATGGTCCTACTCCTGGTGCTACTGATTATCGAGTACGCCCACATCCGCCAACGCATTGAGCGCGACCGCAACCCCTACGGCGCCTAATTAGCTGCCCACGGTCACCGGAATTTGCGATGGAATCACCCCGGCTGGGGTCACATTGCGAACAATATGCATCACGCAAAACTAAGTGAGTAGACTTTTACCGAATCCCCGACCACACCGACAGAGCACAAGTCTTTGACCTGCGGTTTTATTGAGGCAAATATGTTGGGTGCTCGGCATTTCCAAAAAAGTCTACTCACTTAGCCAGAGGGCAGCCAAAAAAGAACCGCCGCGACGTCGTTTGACTCCGTTGCGACGGTTTTTCGAGCATTTTCGCGCTGTCGAGGACGCAGACGCTCCTCATTTCTAGCGCTTACCGAGCAAGAAGGCGCTACTCTCCGAAAGTAGTCAAAAAAGCCCCGTCCCAAATTAGCTACGGTAGATCGGCGGAACAAGGTTATTCGCCCGGGTTGATGTTCGCGTAGAACTCCGCCCCATCATCGAGCCGCAGGATGCCCACGCGACCGAACTCGGAGCCGGTGGCGGCGGCGCAGTCGATATCGATACGATCGGGCACACCGGCAGTGTCCTCGCCGCCCAAGCGCACGATCTGCCCGCGTCCCGATTCCTCATCGAGCCCCGCCAGACCACCGACCTCGCAATAGCGCCCAAGCGATACCGTGGGCGTGTGGCCGCTCACCACGACCGGGCCCTTGCCCTCGGCAGAAAGCAGCCCGGTCGGCACATCCCAATAGCCGTGACGAATCCATAGCAGGTCATCGGACGACTGCACCGCGAGCATCTGCTGCAGCAGCTCGCGATCGGCACCCACCGCTCCGACGCCGTCGCCGCAATCGACACCATGCTCAAGCAAAAACGCACGCGCCGCCTCGGTCTGAATGCCGGCGTGCACCAGCAGGTACGGCCGCTCGGCAGTCTCGACCACCGCGTAGAGCGGCAGCGCGGCCATCCATCGCACGAGCTCCTCGTATGCCTCAAATTCCATGTCGTTGAGCTGCTCGCGCGTCGTCCAGCCACCGTTGATATCCCAGGTCTCGGCATCGAGCGGATCCTGGCCAATGATGGCATCGAGCATGATCTGCTCGTGATTGCCCTTGAGCACGCGGGCGTTGGGCAGCGAGCGCACGAGCTTAATAACGCCGACCGGATCGGGCCCGCGATCGATCATGTCGCCCAGCACGTACAGCGTGTCGTCGGACGTCAACGAGATCTTAGACAGGGCCTCGTCAAGCGCACGCACGTGCCCGTGAGCATCAGATGTCACATAGATCGCCATGGTACGCCTCTCCTTGCATTGCGGCCGAAGCCCGGTGCCGCAACTAAAACTTCAAGTTGAACTTAAACGTTACCCATTGTACTCCGTTGCAATAAAGCTGGAAAGGGTTTCCGAGCAGAGGCAAAGACGGCAGCCGTCTATGACGATATCGCGCACGCCCGCAATCCAACCCCATAAACCCACCATCTTTGGGTACAAATAACCACAGACAACTGACCGTGCCACGCCAACCACCCAGGAGCGGACACTATCCATGAACCAGATCCTTCTCTTTATCGGCCTCGTCATCATTTTGTGCCTGACCATCAAACCCGTCGGCAAAAAACTCCCCTTCCCCACCCTGCTCATCTTTATCGCGCTGGGCATGCTGTTGGGCGTCAACGGCCCGGCGCACATCGACTTTAGCGACTACGCGCTCACCGAAACCGTCTGCAGCACGGCGCTGCTGTTCATCATGTTCTACGGCGGCTTTAACACCAACATCGACCGCGCCAAGCCCGTCGCCGTGCCCGCGGTGTTGCTGAGCACGCTCGGCGTCGTCATCACCGCAGGCATCACCGGCGTGTTCGCCCACTTTGTGCTGGGCTTCGACTGGATCGGCGGCCTGCTGCTGGGATCAGTCGTGGCATCCACCGACGCGGCCAGCGTCTTTAGCGTTCTGCGCGAGCACAGCCTGTCGCTGAGGGGCGGCACCGACTCGCTGCTCGAGGTCGAATCGGGCTCCAACGACCCCGTCGCCTACATGCTCTGTCTCTTATACACATGTGACGCTGCC
>URNK01000143.1 GCA_900549195.1 uncultured Collinsella sp. | reverse complement strand
GATACGGCGACCACCGAGAGCTGCACGTAAGGAGTCGTCGGCAGCGTCAGATGTGTATAAGAGACAGCATCTGCACCATGGAACTCACGGCGATCAAATACGCGGAGCATACAGCCACCGCGACGGACGAGAAGTTCTTCGGCAAATGGTCCGATTTCAAGAAGGGCATATTTAAGGAGACACGCAAGAAGTTTCTCTAGAAAGACGGCTCGCCATCGGGGAACGGTTTCCCACAGGGGGCTCGCTGCGCGGGAGGGGCCCTTGACGGCATCGCTGTGGGTAAGTACCGGGAGCTCGAGGAGATAACCGCCGAAGAGGCTACAGCGATCATCGGAAAGTGCGAAGAAGAAATGGCCCCAAAGGAAGAAACCCAAGAATCCGAGAAGCGTCCCCAAATGGGAGCGCTTCTTCGGAGACGCTAGCTCGCCCTGCCGTCAGATGCCCCGGGCAAACCCAGCTACGGCCTTTTCGGCACGTGCAGCAGCTTAGCCCCGCAGGAAGAGCAGAACGCTGCTTCACCGGACGCCTTGACACCGCAATAGGGGCAGAAAGCCGCGCGCACTATGCGGTCCGTCGGCGTCCAAGACCTAATCCTCTTGGCGGTCGGTCTGCCACGCGTTCGGCTATGCCCGAGCCGTCGTTAGAGCTCGCTACGGTGTAGTCGCTCGTGAGGTGGCCCTTGTAGTCGAAGTCGATCACGAACTTCCACGAACTGATGCCGCTGAGCGAAGCGACGGTCCCGTAAACCTTGTGCCCGTTCACGGAAAGGGACTCGAGCCTTTTGACGGATCACCCCGTAGCCTCGACGATCTCCTCGAACCCCTCCTGGGTCACATCGTCCCTGAAACACTCGCTCGCACGGTCCCACTCGGCTTTTGCCTTGACCTTCTCGAGCTCGATCTTCCGCTTATCCTGCCTATCGCATGCGAACAGTATGATGCCGAGAAAAGCAAAAGCGGGAAATAGGGTCGTCAGGATGTTGACCAAAGATTCCGTTCAAGGTCCCCCTAAACAAGCCCAGCGCCGTGGGCAAGAAGAAACAGCGCGACGTGGAGGATGATGAAGGCAGGCAGCCCCACCGCGAAATACCACTTGGACGTCTTATGGTGGGCGACGCGCATCCCGGCGATGCCTCCAAGGGCCCCTCCCGCGAGCGAGAGACCAAGCAAGGTGGCTTCGGGGAACCTGCTGCCGCGGTCAATCGCCCTCTTCTTGTCCAGGCAAAAAACGGCGAACGTGATGACGTTGATGGCGAGAAGGTATGCACCGAGAGCGACGATGACGGGCGCGTTGAACGAAGCGCCCGGTTCCAGATCGACGACGATGACTCCGGCCCAAACGAGCACGACAAGCACCCACACAATCAAGAAGACTATGGCGCTGAACCACCAGGCGATGTTGTGCTTGTTCATGTGGTTCCTGGTGAAGATCATAAGGGCAAGGAGCATCCCCAGGGCGCCGCCCGCTACGGCGAACAGGGTCAAGATCCTGCCGTCCATGAGGCCGGTATCCTCGTCCTGGTTGTAACGGGCTATCGCGTAGTCGATCGCGAAGAGAATGAACGTGAGGGCATTAATGCCCGCAAGATAGATAACGAAGGGGTGAACGCCCTGGACAGCACCGCCCAGGGCAGATAGTGCCTGCTCCATAAGAAGAACTCCTTCCCGAACAACATGCCGCCATTATACAGGTAGATTGAACGCCCGATGCGCCTGTTCCCATTGATGCTCCGGGTATGGCGAGAAGAGCCTTTCCGCGGCCCAAACCGCATGGCCAGCCGCAGGCCGCGCTAACCTCTCGCGCCGTTCGTCTGCTTTCGCTCGTCCGAAATTACAACCGCAGCAGGCCGTGTCCAACGGATGGATACCATTTACCCGGGTGCATCTGGGGCAACGGGCCGGCAGGCCCTCGAAAGGTCGCTCGCAGAACACGCAACATCAAACACGAAAGAAGAGACGAACGACAGATGCCGGACCCCGGACGACAGCACCGCGGAAGACGAGCATTCCGAACACAACTGAACGAACTTCGATCCTAGGCAGGCGCCCGCACGGGCGCCTTTTGCTTTTCGGGGACTTAGCTGCCAGCTAAGGCGTACGGCTCATGGCCGTTTCGTGAAGGCCCGACCAGCTCGACCCACCTCGACCCATCTCCGCTCCTGTCGGGCGTGTCAATCGCCGTCAGGCGGTTCAATCGTCGCGCAGACGTAAACGCACACAGGACCGCGCAGACGTATCGCGCGGAAAGATTGGAGGCAACCATGGCGCACGCTACGAAATGCGCCGCGCCCGAGGGCAACCGGGGCCGCGACGAGTGGATGACGGTGATCGAGATGCAGGAGTACATGGGGGCGAGCCGGAGTAAGGCATACGACCTCATCTGGCCGGGAGAGATCGACTCGTACAGGCTCGGAAGGAAGCTCCTGGTTTCGAGGGCGTCGGTGGACGCCTACATCGAGTCGAGGGGCGGCAGGAAATGACGACGGCGACCGCCCCGGGAGCCGCCCGCGGCCGGGCACGCGAGGGAGCCTCGAGACGAGAGGAGCTCGAGGACGACCATGACCAAGAGCATTAGCAGGAGCCAGATGAGGCTCATCGCATCGACCAACGCGATATTCGGCGCCGACGAGGCGTGCGCGATGCTGCGCATCAGCCGCGACGCCATGTACCGGCTCACCAATATGCCTCAAACATGCTGGAACTGCCACAAGGCCATCAAGCCACAACACAAAGGAAGTGCGCTTCTCGTTGCTCCACACTGTTCTTTAATAGGGGAGAACGAAAAGCAATCAACAGCAAAGCGCCGGGGCCACCGATGGCTATATGGAAGGAAAATGCCTATTTTCGATTCCAAAGGTCGGCATCACTGGTAGGCATATCATCATCCTCGAATTCGCCAAGGTAGGTGTAATGGTGATAGCGTTCCCCATCATACTCGTACCCAGTGTAGTCATAACCTCTCTGAGTAACCCCTTGATAAGGCTTGAACTCCGCCTCAGCCTCTTCTTTGGTGTAGTGGTCAGCATCGAACCAAACGCCCTCGGTCTTATCATCGCCCCAGCCGAGCTTTTTGCCCTTGAATACGTGTCTCATGGTATCCACACTTTCACTAATGACTCCCGTTTAGGCTATTGTAGCACTCTCCCATTCAGCTCGTTCGTCTTTTCGGCATATCCAACCAACTGTCTTGTCTTCAGATGCCCCGACGTCCCCACGGCGTCCATCCCCGTCGTCGCGAAGCTGATGCCCGAGCTTCATTTGGCCCCATTTCCGCTCATAAGTACCTTGAGGCTACGGAACGTGCCCGAAGCGATAACACCGCTCAACGACAACTCCCGCGAAGTGACGGCTGTGGCCTCCTTCAGCGCCGAACGCGAGTTGAACGCGTGTTACATTCGCGCCGTGCGCCACAACGCGCTCATGCCATCCACCGGCGCAAGCGCCAAGAACCCGTAAAACCAACAGCTCGTGCACGGCCACGAACCCGCGCCCACGTCGCCTCCGCTTACGACGAGCCTAGCTTGCTTGGCGGGCATCCACCCAAGACACGCATTGGACGGCGTTGCACCAACAGCAAGCAATAACCCAGAGGCGCTCCTCATTTGCATTATGCCTAATGAAGAGCGCCTCTATTTGGGTTAAATGCAATATGCGATAACGAAACCCCCGAAGTCAGTACTCATTTCCGACGTCTATGAACACCAGCCAATCGATACTCAAAACGTCGTGAGTACAATTTGAGTACCAACCTGAGCGATCCCTTGCGAGCAAAAGCAATCTGCCGGTCAGCATTAATTTGAAATGAATTGATGGCGTTGCTTCGGTAATTGAAAGCACTTTAAAACGTACCAGTAAACAATTATCCCAGCTAAACAGCTTGAGAGATTGCGTAGCTGGCTTGTATATACCATATACACCACAGTCCGCAGACACCCATGGCATGTAAATAAAAAAAGAGGGAGGCTGTTTCCGACCTCCCTCGCAAAGGGCTATCTACTATTCCCACTCGATGGTTGCTGGGGGTTTGCTAGTGCAATCCAGTACCACGCGGTTGATCTGGCGGCACTCGTTGGTGATGCGGGTGGAGATCGTGGCGAGCACGTCGTAGGGCACGCGCGACCAGTCGGCGGTCATGGCGTCCTCCGAGCTGACCGGTCGCAGGACGATGGGGGAGCCGTAGGTGCGCTCGTCGCCTTGGACGCCCACCGAGTGAACGTCGGCGAGCAGTACGACCGGGCACTGCCAGATGTCGCGGTCGAGGCCGGCGCGGGAGAGCTCTTCGCGGGCGATGGCGTCGGCCTCGCGCAGCAGGTCGAGGCGTTCCCTGGTGATTTCGCCGATGATGCGGATGCCCAGGCCCGGACCGGGGAAGGGCTGGCGCCAGACGATCTCGTCAGGCAGGCCGAGCTCGGTGCCGATGGCGCGCACCTCGTCCTTGAAGAGGGTGCGCAGCGGTTCGATGAGCTGGAACTTGATGTCCTTGGGGAGCCCGCCGACGTTGTGGTGGGACTTGATGTTGGCCGCGCCGTCGCCGCCGCCGGATTCGACGACGTCGGGGTAGAGGGTGCCCTGCACGAGGAACTTGACTTCCTTGCCGCGGGCGTCGGCCTCTTCGAGGACCTGACGCTGGGCTTTCTCAAAGGTGCGGATGAACTTCTCGCCGATGATCTTGCGCTTGCGCTCGGGCTCGGAGACGCCCTTGAGCGCTTCGAGGCTGTCTCTTATACACATCTCCGAGCCCACGAGACTAGCGC
>URNK01000142.1 GCA_900549195.1 uncultured Collinsella sp. | reverse complement strand
CACAGCTCGGGATTGAGCGCGGGCGCGTGAGGGTCTACGGCGCAATGCGAGCTCGAGCTCGAGCCGCTCGACATCAACGACGCTCCTGCCGGCGCGGGCCCTGCGCGCTACTGGCACTTTCCGGGCGCGGCGGGAACGGTTGGCTTCATCAGCGCCATGTCCAACCATTTTTGCGCGAATTGCAACCGTCTGCGCCTGACGGCCGATGGCAACGTGCGTCCGTGCCTGTTTAGCGATGCCGAGTATTCGGTGCGTGAGGCGCTGCGCCGTGGTGATGATATGCAGGTACTTTCGATTTGGCGCGATGCCGTGGCCCACAAACCGCAGGAACACGCGATAATTGAGGGCACGCAACGATTTATGTCCCAAATCGGAGGATGATCATATGGCCAAGAGCAGGTACGCCGACGCCACCAAGGCCGCTCGCAGGGCCGCGATGTCTGCCCATAAAGCCACGGCTGCGGCGAATGCTGGCAACGCCGACGCGTCCGCGCAGCCGTCTGCCAGTACTGCCACCGAGCCCGTCCGTGACGCCCGTCGCGACGAGCTGACGCATGTGGACGCCAAGGGCGAGGTACGCATGGTCGACGTGTCCGACAAGGCCGAGACCCATCGCATCGCCATCGCCGAGGGCACCATCCTCATGCACCCCGAGACGCAAGCCATGGTGCTGCAGGACCGCGCCAAAAAGGGCGACGTGCTTGCCTGCGCACGCGTGGCGGGCATCATGGCCATCAAGCGCACGAGCGACATCATTCCCATGTGCCATCCGTTGCTCATTACCAAGAGCAAGTGCGATATTGCGCCCATCGCTCCGGCGGGGACGCCTGTCGATGACGTGCCCGAGGGCTGGGCGCCGGCGCGCGCGGACGGGCAGGTTGGCTTTCACGTACTGGTTACGGCCGGCGTGACGGGCAAGACGGGTATCGAGATGGAGGCCCTGACCGGCGCGAGTGCCGCGTGCCTTACGATCTATGACATGTGCAAGGCGGTCGATCGCGGCATGGAGATCGTCGACGTGCGCCTTCTGCACAAGGAGGGCGGCCGCTCGGGCGTGTGGGATCGTGCAGAGCGTCAGGCCGCTGTCGTCGAGTCCGTGGCCGCTGACGGTGCCGCGCCCGCAAGCGCACCCGTCGCCGTCGCTCCCGCAGCTCCCACTCCGGCCGTTCCCGCGATCGCGTTTATCGGCTACCAGAACTCGGGTAAGACCACGCTCGTCGAGAAGGTTATCGCCGAGCTCACCCGCCGCGGCCTGCGCGTGGGTTCGCTCAAGCATCATGGGCATCACGGCTTTGATATCGACGTGCCCGCTAAGGACACCTGGCGCCATCACCAGGCCGGCTCCAAACACGTGGGCCTCATCTGCGCCACGCGCTGGGCGGAGTACGCCGACACGCGCGAGGAGGACGAGATGCCCGCGCGCGAGCTGCTGTCGCGCTACAACGATGTCGACGTGGTGATCATCGAGGGTTACAAGACCGAGGGCTTCGACAACATCGTGGTCGCGCGCTCCGGTGTCGACCGTCTGCGCGGCAAGAGCTCGCTCGACCTGGTCGACGGTCACACGCTGGCCCTTGCCTGCAACGAGGCCCTGGCACGCCAGGCCTTCGACGCCGGTTTTGCGACCCGAGCCATCAACATCAACGACGCCCGAGCCATCTGCGATCTGATTCAAGATCATCTGGCCTAAAACCTACCAAATAGGGACAGGTTTATTTTGGCAGGTTTTATCTAGGCAAACGTCACTTCCACCACAAAGGGGACAGGCGCCTTTGTGGTGGTTTTTGCTTTGGTAGATGGTTGGGACATGCCTTACAATCTACCAAGTAGTTCATGACGGGCGAAAAACGGAGAGAAGGGTCCTGATGCGTCCTTAATGTTTCATGCGGATAGATTGATTTGACAGACGGTGGCGAATGCCCGCCGTCCGCATTCGTATGAAACAAGGAGTCTCCATGCTCGCCTCTCTTTTCTCAAAGCCTCAATCATCGCTGTCCGCGCAGGCTAAGCACCTGGTGGCAATGCGCTTCCTCATATATACCGGCTTTCAGACTAGTTATTTTATCGGTGTCATCGGAACGCTCACCTATGCAGACGATGCCTCGGTCGTGGCGACATCGCTGGCCGTCCTCTTTATGAACGTCTTCGTAATCTTGGGATCCTTTGCGGGTGGCGCTGCGCTCGACGCCTGGGGCCCGCGCCGTCATTTCTTGCTGAGCATCGTGGGCACGCTGGCAACCGGCGCGGCGATCCTCGTTTTTGGCAGCGCGACCGGCATCGTCCTGCTCGGCGCGGTGCTCCTGGGCTTCGTGATGGGGTTTGCCCAGCCCATCGCTACATCCTATCCAGCCTACCTCACCGATGATCCTCTCGAGCTCAAAGACATCAACTCAGCCATCGTCATGTTTTCAAACGTGAGTATCATCGTTGGCCCCACGCTGGGCGGCTTTGTCGCAGCTGCTGCGTCGTCGCGTGCGGTGTTCGTGCTCATGATGATCTTTACCGTACTGGCGCTTATTGCCGGTTGGGGCTTTAGACCAAGTGCGGGTCAGGCCGCCACGCACGAAGGCAAACCCGCGATCGGTGACATCACATCGGACAAGGCCAGCCAAAGCCCCGACCCCAACACATCTTCCCGCGTCACCTTCGTGACCAGCATCAAGACAGTCTTTACCAACAGCGTCCTCACCCTGCTGTTCTGCATCATCTTCCTCTCGAACTTTGGCTACGGTGCCTTCGATCCACTGGAGTCGTTCTTCTACCGCGATATTCTGCACGTCGGTGTCGAATGGATGGGCTGGCTCTCGTCGGCCAGCGGTGTGGGCGCGGTGCTGGGCGCCGTGGTCGCGCTCCGCTTGCCGCCGCGCTTCGTCAGCCTCAAAACGCTGCTCGTGGCACTCATATCCGTGGGTCTGGGAAGCCTGCTCTACGTGGGAACGCCGTACGTGGGCGTAGCCCTTGTCGGCCAGATTGCCCTGGGCGTGGCCTGGGGCGTCGTCAACCTGCTCCACAACACAATCGTGCAAACGACGGCTCCGCTCGAGCAGCTCGGCCACGTCAACTCGGTCATGGGCTTTGGCAACATGTTCGCCGGCGTAGCCCCGCTGGCGATTGCCCCCTGGCTGGCGGCGACGTTTGGCGTGCAACAGGCGCTCGTAGGGGCGGGCATGGTCGTGACGGCAGTTCCCGCGGCGTTGCTGCTGTTTGGACGCCGGCATTTTGATCGTGCCGCGAGGCGGTAAAAACCATCACAACATTCAGCGAAAATCGCGATTTTGCCGAAAAGCGTCGAATGTTGTGATGCTTTGCGCTCCGGGCCGGGACACCCTTCGGGTCCGGCCACCACAAGGGGGGCGGGCACCTTTGTGGCGATCGGGCCCCAACGGCCTGCGCCTTGGTATACCATGTACGCCGTTCACGAATACGCCCCACACCGCCGCACAACCCAGAAAGGCCCCCATGGACACCACCTTCAGCCACATCAAAGCCGTGTTCTGCGATATCGACGGCACGCTGCTCACGAGCCAGCACACGGTGTCCCCGCGCACCGTGGCGGCGATCCGCGCCCTGCGCGAGCGCGGCGTGCTCTTTGGCCTGTGCACCGGGCGCGACGCCCACGCGACCGAGGCCATGTACGAGCTCTGGGGCATCGAAGGTCTGGTGGACGTGCTCGTGGGCTGCGGTGGCGCCGAGGTCATCGATCGCGCGCACGACATCAACGAGCTGAGCTATCCGCTGCCGGGCGAGACCATCGCGCGCATCTGCAAACACATGGCGGACCTTCCGGCAACGCCCGTCTGCCCCCGAGACGGCGTGTTCTACGTGCCCGAGAGCAACGCGTGCGTCGAGCACCTGTCGCGCGTCGACGGCGTGCCCTACCAGGTGGTCGATTTTGCCGAGTTTTTGCGCGAGCCGCAGCCCAAGGTGATGTTTACCATGGCGCCCGAGGTAATGCCGCGGGTGATTGAGCGGGCGTCGACGTTTGCCGATGACACTGTTAAGGCGGCGGCTCTGCAAACCACGCAGCGGCTCTACGAGTTCATGGATCCGCGCGTGTCCAAGACGCGCGGCCTTGTGCGCGTGGCGGAGCTCAACGACATGGAGCTCCAGAACATCTGCGTGTTTGGCGATGCCGATAACGACGCCTGCATGGTGGCCGACGCCGGCGCGGGCGTGGCCATGGCAAATGGTAGCGATGCCACCCGTGCCGCCGCCGACTTTGTAACCGCGAGCAACGACAAAGACGGCATCGCGATCTTTATCGAGGAACATCTGCTGTAGCGCTGGGGGAGAACCACCGCAAAAGGGAGCAGGCACCTTTGTGGTGGCCTCAGGCGATTTGGGCGAATTGATACCGAAAATCTGCGCGAAAATTCAAATAACGTTGTCTGAACATCATGCTTCAAACCACCGGTGAGTTAAAGATATTCCCATCAATTTGGTAGTCTATTCCTCCCGGTTAATGATCTATCGTTCACGGTCGATTTTCGACCGTTCACAGGACGCATGCTCTTGAGCAAAATGTTGTGCAAATAAATAAAATGCTATTAAAAAATGATAACTAGCTTAATTACCAGTAGAAATAGATATTTCATAGCGAATAAACGAAGGTAAATCCGAGCAAATGTCAAGAGAATTGAGAATTCGCTACAAAACTATCGGTATTTTTGCTTAGATATTCAAACAATCGTTACAATATGATCTATAAGTGTGCGCAATTACAGATTGTGCAGATACGTTTGATAGTGAAAGAGCAAGATCTGTCTCTTATACACATCTCCGAGCCCACGAGACTAGCGCTCATCTC
>URNK01000141.1 GCA_900549195.1 uncultured Collinsella sp. | reverse complement strand
CCCATCTACCGCGCCGCCTGCCGAGACCTTTCTGCCGAGGAGGTTGCCCGCCGCAGCGCCCTGCGCGCTCCGGCCACGCGCCTGCGCGTACCCGCCGTCGACGACCTCGCAAACGATGTGATCGAATTCGTGGACCGCACGTATGGAGCCCAATGCGAAGCACTCGCCACCGAATGCGGCGACTTTTTGGTGCGCCGCAGCGACGGCGTTTTTGCCTACCAGCTAGCCGTGGTGGTCGACGACGCTGCCATGGGCGTCACCGAGGTCGTGCGCGGATGCGATCTGCTGGGCTCCACGCCGCGCCAAATCTACCTGCAGCATTTGCTGGAACTTCCCACGCCGCACTACGCGCACATTCCGCTGCTCATGTCGCCGGATGGCCGCCGCCTTTCCAAGCGCGACCGCGACCTGGACCTGGGCGAGCTCCGCACCCGCTTTGGCGCGCCCGAGGCACTACTGGGCTGGCTCGCCGGGCAAACAGGCATCGCGCCGGACGCCACACCGCGCTCTGCCGAGCAGCTGGTCGAGCACTTTAGCTGGGATGTTATCCGCACGCATCGGGAAAACATCACTGTAACGGTCGAGTAGCCAGCCGCCCCGCCCCTACGCGACATCCCAGGGCTGGAGTTCGTCGCCCAGGCGGACAATACAGTCGTAGAGCACGGTGTGGCACTCGGCTGGGTTGGCGTCACGATGAAAATGCCCGTAGTACCAGCGCTTGTAGTCCAGGTGGTCCTCCAGCTCGTCGAAAAACGTGGTGAGTCGATCGACATCGGGATAATTCCAGCCAGGTGCCGGGTAAAGCGTGGGCGAAAGCATGCGCGTGGAGCAGGTATGGGTGATCGCATAGTCGACCCTTCCAACCCACGCTGTCGAGCTTTGCCCGCGCCTCCTCAAAGTTGCGCTCGTCCGGCAGCTCCTGCGGCCACCAGCTGGAATACGGAATGCGGTATTCCTTATCCACGCTCGTGGCGCCGCCCATGGTAAAGATCGTTGAGCCGTCGAGCTCAAAAACCTCACCGCGCGTCAGGCGTCGGATGGGCGAGGTGTCCGACAGACGCTGCGTCAGGCCGCCGTGCCACAGCTCCATGGGGCGCTCCGACCAGTGATCGAAACGCTCGTGGTTGCCGTCGACAAACAGCACGGTATAGGGGCGCGACTCCAGCCAGGCGATGTCGGCACATTCCTCGGCAGAGAAATCCCACGGAAAGCCAAAGTCGCCCGCGATGATGAGATAGTCGTCACTTGTCAGACCATCCCCAAGATCCCAGTCGCGAAGCTTTTGCATGTCGACGCCGCCGTGAATATCGCCCGTCACATAGACCGTCATCGGATCACCACTTCCCTGTAAGTCGCTAGCCCACATTCTGCACGATCACTAAGTCAACCGTTCCAGCCCTTCCATCCTTTGGGACCTACCCCTCGCTCTTCCATCCAAACGGGTCAAACACCCAAAAGATCAGATCGAGCACGCCGCCGGTCATCGTGGCGCCGGCAAGAGCCATGCAAACATGCAGAAAGCTGGCACTTCGGAGCACGTCGAACGGCCCCAGAACAGCCAGCAGCGCGACCGCTGCGCCGGCTACGCACAGCGCGAGGCACGGCCCCGCGTCCTTTACGCACTTCTTTGCGAGATGCTTTGCGTTGTCACTCATCGGTATCGAACTCCTTAGAGGGTCGTTGTTCAGACGCATGCCGCCGCGGCAGAGCGGGGCGGCAGGGTAAGTGTCACATGCTGTGCGGACATCAATGGAGAAACCGCCTGCTCGACCAACCTTTGACGCCGTTTTGCACCGGCACCACATCCCCCGCTATCGAGGTCTAATACTTTTCCCACCGCTACCCAAAAACTCATCCAACATTAATCTTGGCTCAAGAATCGCTTAATCTATAACCTGCACTATAGAGTTCGACCAAGGGCGGGGCGGCTCCGCGCAGCGCAGGCCGCCGAACGCAACGCTCGCGCCCGGGCAGATCGTCCGGCGTCGCGCCCATCGAACGAAAGGACAGGTCATGGACGACCTCGAAAAAGTTGAAACCATCCGCACCAAGTGCAACGTGAGCTACACCGATGCCAAGGCCGCGCTCGACGCCGCCGACGGTAACGTCTTGGATGCCATCATTTGGCTCGAGTCGCAGGGCAAGACCCAGACCACGTCGGCGCACGCCGCCACCGAGTCCGCGCCAGTCGATGAGCCCTCGGCCGAGATGGTCGCCGCGCAGGCCGCCTACGAAAAGTCGAGCGAAAAGACCGACTTCTCCAAGAAGATGGACAGCGTGTGGGAGTACCTCAAAAAGCTCTTCCGCCTGAGCCTGGACACCAAGTTTATCGCCACGCGCCGCGATGCGATCATCCTCAACATCCCCATCCTGATCCCCATCGTCGCGCTGTTTGCTTGGGGCGCCACGATATGGCTGATGCTGATTGGCCTGTTCTTTGGCATGCGCTACCGCATCGACAGCGACGGCGACGTGCCCGGCAGCATCAACAACCTTATGAATCACGCCGCCGATGCCGCGGACGACATCAAACAAAATCTGAACGACGACAAGTAATCGCAGACGGGGGCACGCATGGCACGGATTCTGATCGTAGAGGACGAGGAGAAAATCGCCCGCTTTGTGACGCTCGAGCTGGAGCACGAGGGCTACCAGGTGGAGCACGCCGCCGACGGCCGCACCGCCGTGGACCTGGCACTGGAGCGCGACTACGATCTGATTCTGCTCGATGTGCTGTTGCCGCAGCTCAACGGCATGGAGGTCCTGCGGCGTGTCCGCAAGCACAAGGACGTGCCGGTGATCATGGTCACCGCGCGCGATGCCGTGATGGATAAGGTTGCCGGGCTCGATGCCGGCGCCGACGATTACCTGACCAAGCCGTTTGCGATCGAGGAGCTGTTCGCACGGATTCGCGTGGCGCTGAAGCGCTCGGAGGCCGCGCGGACGGCTTCGGGCGTTGGCGGCGCCGGGACTGGGGCGGGCGCGGCAGGTGGCGCGGGTGTCGGCGCCGCTGCGATACCCTCGGTCAGCGACTCGACCCAGGCTTCCACTTCGCCCTCCCCCGCCACGCTCGCCGTGAGCTCGGTCGTACTCGATCTCGACCGCCGCGAAGTCACGGTCGGCGGCTCGCCCATCGTGCTGACTGCCCGCGAGTTCGACGTTCTCGCCCTGCTTATGGCGCATGCCGGCACCGTGCTCACGCGCGGGCGCATCGCGCACGAAGCGCTGGGCTACGAATACGTGGGCGACACCAACAACGTCGACGTGCACATCGCGCATCTACGCGCCAAGATCGAGGACGCCGGCGGCGCCCGCATCATCCAGACCGTGCGCGGGGTGGGCTATGTCTGCCGTGCGTAACGCCGAGGCCAAGCGCGTCACCTCCATCGCCCGCGCCATCAACTGGGGCTATATGTGGCGCCGCCTGATGAACTACGTCTGGCTCGATCTGCTGCTGATGGTGATTGCGGTGGCGATCCTCGTCTATGGATACAACCAGACGCTGCCCGACAGCGCGTTTACCGCAGGCTGGATTCCCGGCGCCACCGTTCACGGCATGTCGCTGACGCCCGCGCGCGGCTGGGACCTGACAACGCTCACCTATGCCGTCGAGCTTGCGCGTACCACCAAGACCTTCCCCCTTGCGCAGGACCTCGTCGCGCTATGGCCTCTCTACCTTGTCGTTGTGGGTTGGCAGGTCATCAGCGTGCTCAACATGCTCGGCGGCGCCCGCCGCGTACGCCGCACCATGGCACCGCTCAACGACTTGGCACTGCGCGTGGACGAGCTCGGCCGCATGCAGCTCGCCGGCGGCAAGATGGAAACGCTGGAGCAGGCCATCGAGCGCGCAAGCGTCGACTCGCCGAGCGTCACCACCGGCGACGCCGACCTGGCGAGCATCGAGGTTGCACTCAACCGCCTGCTGCGCCAGATGCAAGAGGCCAAGCTGCAGCAGATGCGCTTTGTCAACGATGCAAGTCACGAGCTGCGCACGCCCATCGCGGTGATTCAGGGCTACGTAAACATGCTCGACCGCTGGGGCAAAGACGACCCGGACGTGCTGACGGAGTCCATCGCGTCCCTTAAAGCCGAAAGCGAGCACATGCAGGAGCTCGTGGAGCAGCTGCTGTTTTTGGCGCGCGGCGATGCCGGGCGCACGGTCCTGCGGCGCGCGAATACCAACCTGGCCGCATTGGTCGGCGAGGTATGCGAGGAATCGCAGATGATCGATACCGAGCACACGTATCGGCTGGCGTACGACACCACGCTTGCCAACGACCCGCGCTGCGACGCATCTGTCGACGTGGCGCTCGTGAAGCAGGCTCTGCGCGTGATCGTGCAAAACGCTGCCAAGTACTCGGACGCGGGAACGACCGTCACATTTGGCATAGCGCCCGATGCGGGCATGGGCACGATCGACATAAGTGTTGAGGACGAGGGCATCGGCATGAACCAGGAATCCGCAGCTCACGCGTTCGAGCGGTTCTACCGTGCCGACAACGCGCGCGATGCCGGCGCGCAGGGCTCGGGTCTGGGGCTTGCCATTGCCAAGTGGATCGTCGATAGCCATGGCGGTGTCATTGGCGTGACCTCGGTCGAGGGTGTCGGCAGCCGCTTTACGATTCGCCTGCCACGGTAGGGATGCCCCTCGGCATAAATAAAGGGATAGGGCCACGCGGCTCTATCCCTTTTTGCTAGCTATAGCAGCTTGTGCGCTAGTCGCGGCACAGGTGCACGGCGAAGCCGGCGAACTCGCGCTTAAAGTACACGAGTTTGGTGCCGCCGTCGACGAACGAGCTTGCGGCTGCTGCCGGCT
>URNK01000140.1 GCA_900549195.1 uncultured Collinsella sp. | reverse complement strand
AGGTCAGCGCCCTTTCGTTTCACGTCACCTTGTCTCAAATGCGACCCGCTCGCTGCCCGTCCTCAACCTGCGACGTTAGTCATTGGGGACGTTCTTAAACGACTGGTCAAAGGGGACACTCTTGATGCACTTGGCACTTGGGGACGTTTCTTATGTGCCGGCAGTTTGGGACACTCCTTGCGTTAAGAGGCTGGCGTGCGTCAACCTGTTCTCGTTGCAGCAAAAAAATCGTCCCGTTCTCGGTTGAGGACGGGGCGATTCGTCTTTTGGGCTTATGCAGCCAGGCTTATGCAAAGCGGGCGACGAGCTCCTGCAGGACGTCGGTCATCTTGACGAGCGAACTGACCGGGACGAACTCGTTGACGCCGTGGTAGCAATAGCCGCCGGTGGAAAGGTTGGGGCAGGGCAGACCGCGGAACGACAGCTGGGCGCCGTCGGTGCCGCCACGAATTGACAGCACTTGGGGCTCAACGCCGCAGGCAAGGTAGGCTTCCTTGGCAACATCAATAAGCTCGGGATAGTCACGAACGATCTCGGCCATATTTCGATACTGCTGCTTAATCTCGACCGTCACGCGCTCCTCACCCAGACGCTGGTTGAGCATCGAGGCAGCGGCATCAATAAGGTCGAGTTTTTGCTGGAACTTGGCGGCGTCATGGTCGCGGACGATATAGCGCGCTGTGGCGTGATCGACGGTCGCAGATACACCCTCAAGGTGATAAAAGCCCTCGTAGCCTTCCGTATACTCCGGGCGCTGCGCGTAGGGGAGCAACGCGTTGAAGTCACAGAACAGATTGCCTGCGTTGACCATACGGCCCTTGGCGTCGCCCGGGTGGATGGACTGGCCCTCAAAGCGGACGGTCGCCTCGGCGGCGTTAAAGCACTCCCACTCCAGCTCGCCGATGGGGCCGCCGTCGACCGTGTAGGCGTACTTGCAGCCAAAGGTATCGATATCCAACAGCTTGGCTCCGTGGCCGATCTCCTCGTCAGGGCAGAAGCAAATGCCGAGTGCGGGATGGGGCAGAGAAGGGTCCTGAGCGATACGCGCGACAAGCGACATGATCTCGGCGACGCCTGCCTTGTCGTCCGCGCCCAGCAGCGTGGTGCCATCGCTGCAGACCAGGTCCTCACCTGCGAGGTCGTTCAGGGCGGGAAGCTTGGCGGTACTCATGGCAACGGGCTTACCGTCAACCGTGCCGCAGACCAGGTCGCCGCCTTCGTAGTGTACGATGTGCGGTTTCACGCCGGCACCCGGTGCAACTTCGGTGGTGTCGAGATGGGCGATCAGGCCCAGGGCGGGCTTGTCCTCAGCGCCCGCACTTGCGGGGATATGCGCGCAGACATAGGCGTGCTCGGTCACGTGGGCATCTTCCGCACCAAGCTCGCGCAGCTCTTCAGCCAGCACGTTGGCAAGGTCAAACTGAACGGCGCTCGAGGGTACCTGGTCGCAGTTTGCATCCTCGGACTGCGTGTTGATCTGGACGTAGCGCAAAAAGCGCTCGAGGACATCGGGGTTCGTGGTGGTGTTTTCCATAAAGACCGCTCCAATCTTGGTCGTCGTGTGCAACAAGAACTCTAGCACGGTATGCCACGGCATACCGCGACGCTTGGATGGGGTAGAATCAGCCATTGAATGCAGAAGGGACGGAAGATCATGGATACGACAAATAGCTCGCGCGAACTACATCTGACGGTGGCGAACGAAGACTACTTGGAGTGCATGGTTCGCATTGAAAGCGAAGAGGGGGAAACCAACGGCGTTCGATCGGTCGACATCGCGCAGCGCCTTGGCGTCTCCAAGGCATCGGTCAATAAAGCGGTTTCGGCTCTCAAGGCATCCGAGCTTGTCGAGCAATCGCACTACGGCAAGGTGATCCTGACCGATCGCGGCCGCGAGGTTGGCACGGCTATCTGGTACCGTCATCGCCTCATCCGCACGTTTTTGGTTCAGGAGCTCGGTGTCGAATTTGAGCGAGCCGATTCCGAGGCCTGCATGATGGAGCATGCGCTATCCGAGGACACGATGAGCCGCTGGCTCGCCTATCTCGAAAAGCAGGGAATCAGCGTCGAGGAATAGCGGGATATATATGGATACGAGTTATTACAACCGCTTTGGTGCCGAGGAACTTACGCGCCGCTTGTCGAGCGAGACCTTGTTGGCGCAGGGCCCCATGGGCAGTGTTTTGTTGAGTGAGTACGATGCCGCCGACATTCCACCGGCGTTTTGGAATCTGGCAGAGCCGCAGACCGTTTCTCGTATCCATCGCTTGTATGTCGCCGCCGGCGCGCAGGTGCTCATTACCAATACCTTTCAGGCATCGAGCTATGCCCTCAAGCACGACCAGATTGCGCCGTCCGTGGCGGAGGTCAATCGCGGGGCCGTCGACGATGCCCGCCAGGCGCACCCTCAGCTACTGCTGGGCTCGATGGGCCCGATCGGTATTGAGTGGTTTGCCGAGGACTCTGTCGAGTATCGTGAAATCCGCGGCATTGCGCGTGAACAGGCGCACGCCTTGCTCAATGCGGGTGTTGACGGTCTGCTGATCGAGACGGTGACGTCTATCCGTAATCTGCAGCCCATGCTTGCCGGCGCCCGAGATGCCGCCGACGGCATGCCTGTTCTGGTGAGTTTTGTCGTTGACGATAAAGGCGACCTGCTGGGCGATGGCCTCAACATCGAGGCAGCCGTTTTGTACGCCGAAAAACACGGCGCAAACTCGGTTGGTGTTAATTGCTGTTCGCTTGCGGCCGCGAATGCGGCGGTGCCCAGGATGGTTGCATCGGCGACTACTCCCGTTACGGTGCGTCCCAACGTAGGCGATCCGGTCCAGACTCAGGATGGCCCCGTATGGCACGAGAATCCCGAAGCTTTCGCGCGCGCATGCATCGAATGGAGACATGCCGGCGCCGCAATGGTGGGCAGTTGCTGTGGAACCACGGCAATCACTACGGCAGCGATGGCCGAGGCGCTCGATATATAAAGGGCAAAACCGCTCCATACGGGGCGGTTTTTTTATTGCTTGCATGTCCTCGGCAGCATTTGCCCAAATGGTGAATGCTGGTGCCGGCAGGTTGCTGAGTGCGTGTTGCGGGTATACCTCACGCGTACCATAATCCAAACACTGTGAGGTGTCTGCGCGTGTGCGCGATAATTCATTTTGGAACTGACGGTTGGCGCGCTCGCGTCGATGAGGACTTCACTGCCGATAACGTTGCCCGTATCGCCGATGCCGTCGGCGAGTTGTGGCAAAAGACCAATCCGGGCAAAACGGTATATATAGGGTTCGACACCCGGCCCCTGGCGAGCGAGTTCGCTGAGCTTGCGGCGGGCGTGCTAGCAGCGCACGGGCTGGACGCCGTGCTCGCTTCGCGACCTGTTCCGACCCCTGCCCTTACGTGGGCGGCGGCTTATGACGGTGAGGCGTGCGGCGCGCTCATGGTGACGGGGTCCCATCATCCGCAGGGTTATCTGTGCCTCAAGATTCGCATGGGTGACGGCTCGACCGCCAACCAGGATGTCATCGAAGAGCTCGAAGAGACCATGGCTCCCGAGCCAATGGGGATCGAGGGGCAATATCGCACCGCGGATATCATTCCTGACTATATGCAGGCGGTGGCATCGTTTGTCGATGCCGAAGCCATCCGCGGCGCGCACCTGCGCGTGGTTGTCGATCCCATGGGCGGCGCAGCCCAGGGTTATCTAGCCGACTTGCTGCGCGAGCTTGGCGTTGAGGTGCACGAGATTCACGCCGGGCAGGCGTCTGACCAAGAAGATATCTGCCCCGACCCCGTTGAGCCTTGGGTGGACGCTTGCGAGCGCACGGTTATCGATGACGGAGCTTGCGCTGGTCTGGTGACCGACGGCGACGCCGACCGTATCGGTGCGGTTGACGAGCGCGGCAGATATATACATCCGCATCAGATCATGGCGCTCGTTTTGGGCGACTTGGTTCAATTTCGTAATTTGGAGGGGCGCGTCGTCGTCAATCTTTCATGCTCGACGCTCGTGCGTCGCATTGCCGAGGCGCTTGGCTGCCGCGTGACCGTCAAACCAGTCGGTTTCAAATATATAGCGGCGGAGATGAAAAAGGGCGGCGTCCTCATGGGCGGCGAAGAAGCCGGTGGTATCGGCATCGCCGCGCATATGCCCGAGCGCGATGGAATCCTCGCCTGTCTAATTCTGTGTGAGCTTATGGCAAAGACGGACGCGCCTTTGGGCGTTCTGGTCGACCAACTCGAGGACAGTTTTGGTAAGACGAGTTACGGTCGACGGGATTTGCGCCTTGAGGCCGAAGATGCCGAAACGTTACGAACCCTGCTGCCGGGCGTAAACCCCAAGTCGATTTGTGGCAAGGTGCCGCAAAACGTTAGTCATATGGATGGCTTGCGTTTGTCATTCGAGGATGACACGTGGCTGCTGGTCCGTCCTAGCGGGACCGAACCGGTGGTGCGCGTCTACGCCGAGGGGTTCTCGGTGGAAGAACGCGATGAGTTGCTCGATGCTGGCTGTGCTTTAGCTAGGGGGACGTATCCGCTTTAACCATGAGACTGCCTTATATAAAGAGATGCTCGGCGAGCGGTAGTTAACAGCTGGCAAACGTTAGTCGGATCACAAGATGTGTAGGAAATGTGTACGACCAGATTCCCGCCCGCGGGGCCCCTCCGGTCTGGCAATATATCTCCTTGCCGCGCGGCCCGGTCGAACCGGATGAGCCGCGGGGCGTGCACCTTGAGAACCGGATACTGCGAGGATGGACACACCAGATGTGTCGCATCCGGGCAGACATCGAACCATTTGAAATGGTCTAACTTGGATTTGT
>URNK01000139.1 GCA_900549195.1 uncultured Collinsella sp. | reverse complement strand
GGAGTCGTCGGCAGCGTCAGATGTGTATAAGAGACAGGGGCCTTCATGCGCGAGGACGATTTTGAGGGAACATCCCGACCGTCCCGGACAGGTATATGAGGAGGATGTCTACAGGTACTCGATTTGAGCGCCCTCGGTGTCGCACGTGAGGATATGCGTATCACACTTAGGGAACTGTTCGCGCAGCTTGACCTGTAGGAACTTTGCCACGATGGTGTCGTCAGTCACGGCCATGAGGGTCGAGCCGGAGCCACTGATCCAGATGGTCTTGGCGCCTCCGTTAAGGCAGGTGTCGCGCACAGCGTTGTAGTCGGGGATGAGGCGGCGGCGATAGGGCTCCTGGATGCGGTCGTCGTTGGCGGCGGCAATCAGGTCAAGGTCGCCGGTCTCCAGGCCGCGCGTCATGCCGGCGATGCGGCCCATTTGCCATACGGCGGTGGAGAGTGGAATCTCTTGCGGCACAACCTTGCGCGCCTCGCTCGTATGCACCTCGTAGGGCGGAATCACGGTAATAAAACGCAAGCGATCGCTCACCTCGTAGCGCAGGCACTGGGGCAGCGAGTCGGTCGGCGTAAAGGAGCAGACGGCGCCGCCCAGGATGGCGGGGGCGACGTTATCGGGATGGCCCTCGACCTCGGTGGCAATGCGGACGAGCTCGGCACGGTCGACGGTGTGGCCCGTCAGCGCGGCGGCTGCCATGATGCCGGCGACGACGCAGGTGGAGCTGGAACCCAGGCCGCGGGCGACGGGCACGTCGGTCTGAATGTCGATAGCAACGGGAAAAGCCGGCTCGCCCCAGGCGGCCAGAGCATCGACAAAGCTCACATAGACCAGGTTATTCTCGTTTTGGAACTCCTCGGGGCAGCCCGTGATGGTGAGCTTGTCGGCGCGCTCGAAGGTGAAGTGCGAGTAGAGGCTGACGGCCATGCCGAGGGTGTCGTAGCCGATGCCCAAGTTGGCGCTCGTTGCTGGGACGGTGATTTTGATCATGTGAGTCCTCCTGGCGTGCCTGGCTGTTTGGTTCGCTGCTCGGGCAGTCCTGCGCAAGACGGAAAGCACATTAAGTGCTTTCCTTTGCGTGCGGAACTCGCGACGAACTAAGCAGCCAGGCACGCTGTGCGCGTTCGTCATCATCCCGGGGGTTATCTGATGAAAGAAAGTGCGCCGGCTTTCGCCGGCGCCTTATAAGGGGTTTTAGTTGGAAGCCATCTTTTTTGCTGCAGACTCTACGTAGTTGGCCATGTCGGCTACGTCGCAGACGTCTTCGAAGCGGACGGGCTTGGATTCGAGTTCGGCGAGCTGGGTCGGGGCGACCGTGTTGGTGGCCTGCTCGAGCACACGCATAGCCTCAAAATCATCTTCGGGAACGTCGAGGCCCAGGGCGTCGCAGCAGGCGCGCGGGAACTTGTAGGGGCTGGCGGTCGAAAGCAGCACGCGGGCCTTGGCACCCTCGGCGGGAGCGACCTGCTCAAAGACGTGATAGCCGCAAGCAGTATGCGGATCGATCACGTAGCCGTTCGCATCCCAGCAGCTCTTGATGGCAGTGCGGACCTCGTCCTCGCTGGCCCAACCGCAGCCAAAGACGCTCTGAATCTTTGCGAGCAGGTCGGCAGGAACCTCGTAGCGACCAGTCTGCGCCAGCTGCTCCATAAGTCCGGCAACAAGCTCGCAGTCGCCATCGGACAGGAAGTACAGCATGCGCTCCAGATTGGAGCTAATAAGGATGTCCATCGACGGCGAGATGGTCGTGAAGAACGGGCGGTTACGGTCGTAAACGCCGGTGGTCAGGAAGTCGGCCAATACGTTGTTCTTGTCGCTCGCCACGACGAGCTTGGCGACGGGCAGACCCATGCGCTTGGCGTAGTAGCCGGCCAAGATATCGCCAAAGTTGCCGGTCGGTACGCAGAACTCCACGGCGTCGCCGGCCTCGATGGCGCCGGCGCGCAGCAGCTGCGCATAGGCGGCAAAGTAGTAGACGACCTGCGGTACCAGGCGACCGACATTGATGGAGTTGGCGCTCGAAAGCACCGTGCCGGCGGCCTCCAGACGCTCGGCAAGCTCCTTATCGGCAAAGATGCGCTTGACGGCGCTCTGAGCGTCGTCAAAGTTGCCGCGGATGCCGCAGACGGCGACGTTGTCGCCCTCCTGCGTGGACATCTGCAGGTTCTGGACGCGGCTGACCTTGCCCTCGGGATAAAAGACGGTGATGCCCGTGCCCGGAGCGTCGGCAAAACCGGCGAGCGCGGCCTTGCCCGTGTCGCCCGACGTGGCGGTGACGATCATGATGCGCTCAGCGCCGCCGTCCCTGGCGGAAGTGCGGGCCATCAGACGGGGGAGCATCTGCAGGGCGACGTCCTTAAAGGCGCTCGTGGGGCCGCCAAAGAGCTCCATCACATAGGTCTGAGGGGCGTCGGCGCCCGGCGCAGCGTCGAGTTTGACGAGTGGCGTAACCTCTTCACTCGCGAACGTGCCGCGGTATGCCTCGTCGACACACGCCGAAATTTCTTCGGCCGTGTAATCATTCAGTAACATTCCCAACACATCTTGAGCGATTTCAAAGTACGATTTATCTGCAAGCGAGCTGATATCGACCTGCTGGGTGCCGAGCTCGTCCGAGACAAACAAACCCCCGTCGGGAGCGATGCCGGTGCGGATTGCCACCTTACTTGAGCACGATAAAGTGCGTCCTCGTGTACTATGATAAGTTCCCATATAACACTGCTCCTCGGATGCCTTGGTCCCAATCGGTGAAACCATGGTATCAGAGCGCGCAAAATAGGTTCGCAGAGGCTTTTTAGAAAGGTAACCTCCAGCCCATGATTAAGATTGCCAAGTTTGGCGGCTCGTCGGTCGCCGACGCCGAACACTTCAAGAAGATCAAGGCCATCGTCGACGCCGACCCTGCCCGCCGTTTTGTGGTGGTTTCCGCCTGCGGCCGCCGCTTTAAGGGCGACACCAAGGTGACCGACCTGCTCTACCTGGTTAACGCGCACGTTAAGTATCACGTGTCGTGCGAGGAACTGCTCGAGGACATTGGCCAGCGCTATTTTGATATCGCTGACGAGCTGGAGCTCACCTATCCCATCCGCGAGGAGTTTGCGGCCTTTGCCGAGCGCGCCCGCTCGGGCGGTTACTCTACCGAGGAGCTCGTGAGCCGCGGCGAGTATTTCACCGCTCGCCTGATGGCCGAGTACCTGGGCCTGCCGTTCCTGGACGCCGCGACGGTTGTTGCGTTCCATCACGACGGTACGCTCAGCATGAATCGCACCTCCGAGCTGGTGCAGGAGTATGGTCAGCAGGGCGGCTTTGTTATGCCCGGTTTCTACGGCGCGACGCGTGAGGGCCAGATCAAGCTGCTCGACCGTGGCGGCGGCGATATCTCGGGCTCGATCTTGGCTAAGTGCCTGGGTGCCGACCTGTACGAGAACTGGACCGACGTCTCGGGCTTCTATTCAGCCGATCCGCGTATTGTTCCCGAGGCTCAGCCCATTGCGCGCGTTACCTACGAGGAGCTGCGCGAGCTTTCGTACATGGGTGCGAGCGTCCTGCACGAGGAGGCCGTGTTCCCCGTGCGCGAGGCGGGGATTCCGCTGGTCATCAAGAACACCAATGCACCGCAGGACCCCGGCACCATCATTAGCGAGACGGCTGACGAGGGCGAGGCAGAGCCCATCATTACCGGCGTGACCGGCAAGCGCGGTTTTGTCGCCATCAACGTCGCCCGCGACCGCACCAAGCCCCGCGTCGGCTTTATGCGCCGTGCGCTTTCGGTGTTCGAGCGTTATGACGTTTCCGTCGAGCACATGCCCACCGGTGTCGACCGCTTTGGCGCCGTGGTGCAGGAGCAGGACGTTCACGATTCGCTGTACTCGCTCGTGGGCGACATTCAGCAGGAGGTCGAGCCGCTCGAGATCGAGGTTGTCGAGGGCTTGGCGCTCATTGCGACCGTTGGCCGTAACCTGCGCGGTCGCGCGGGCATCTCGGGCCATCTGTTTGGCATGCTTGGCCAGGCCGGCGTGAGCGTGCGCATGATTTCGCAGAGCTGCGACGAGATCAACATCATCATCGGTGTGGAGGAGAAGGACTTTGATCTGGCGATTCAGACCATTTACCGTGCCTTTTCCGACGAAAACGGCATTGTGAAGGTTTCCGACCTGGAGGCTCCCGCGCCGGTCGATCCCGCTCTGGCCGCGCTCCGTAAGTAGCTGTCATCCCGGTGATTTTTTGGGACGTGTCTCATAAATCTACGGCGGGGCGTTTCGTTTCGGTTTCGTTTCGACGGGGCGGGTTTCGTGCCCGCCCCGTTCTTGTATACACTGGCAACAATAATTGGCCTGCTCAGCGTGTGGGCAAAAGCCACAGCCTTTAAAGGGGGAAGCATGAAACAGTACACGGTTGCTATTTTGGGCGCGACGGGAGCCGTGGGCACCCAGATGCTCGAGTGCCTCAACGAGCAGGAGTTCCCGGTCGGCAAGCTCAAGCTGTTGGCAAGTGCACGCTCCGCGGGCAAAACCGTTGAGTTCCGCGGCGAGCAGATCGTGATTGAAGAGGCTTGCCCCGAGGCCTTTGAGGGCTGCGACATCGTACTCGGCGCCGCCGGCGACGATATCGCCAAGGAGCTGCTGCCCGAGGCCGTCAAGCGCGGCGCCGTCGTGGTCGACAACAGCCATGCCTTCCGCATGGATCCCGAGGTGCCGCTGGTCGTGCCCGAGATCAACGCCGATGATATCAAGTGGCATCACGGCCTTATCGCCAACCCCAACTGCGCGACCATCATTGGTCCTGTCTCTTATACACATCTGACGCTGCCGACGACTCCTTACGTGTAGAT
>URNK01000138.1 GCA_900549195.1 uncultured Collinsella sp. | reverse complement strand
ACGAGATGAGCGCTAGTCTCGTGGGCTCGGAGATGTGTATAAGAGACAGACTGCAGCAGCAGCGTTGCCCAGATGTTGCGGCTTCGGATAATCGAGAGCACGTTGTCGATCTGGGGGATCTGCAGATTTGCGAAGTCATCGAGCATAAAGCGCACGGGCACGGGCAGGCTGCCGTCGGGCTGCCTATCGGCCTCACGAATGAGGCCCATAAACGCCTGCGAAATAAAGAGGCCGGTCAGCGGATCGAGATTGCGGTCAATATCGCTCACGGTTACAAACAGGGCGCAGGGGGTGTGTCCCATGGAAGCGAAGTCCACCTGATGGCACTCACGATAGAGCTGTGCCGCACCGTCGAATCCCAGACACATGACCTTTTCGGCAAGGATGCCGACGATGCTCGCGTGCATGCGCTCGGCATTTTGCGTAATGGCGTAGCGCCGCCATAGCGAGAGGGCATAGCTTTGGGGGTCGGTCGTGATCAGGTCGTCAAACAATCGACCCGTGGCACTGTCCTGCAGGTGCTCGATCAGCTTGATGACCGAGCTGATCGTCTGCTCGTCGGCGGGTAGCTGTTCGGTGACGTAGGCGATAAGACACGACAGCAGGTTTGCCGCCGCATGATCCCAAAAAGGCTGGTTGTTGTCCTCGATGGGACAGATGGCCTTTGCCACCGAGAGGATGTCCTGCTGGTTGGGCCTGCCGTCCGCCTTGCGGCGAATGTGCCTCAGGGGGTTGTAGCCGCAGCGCTCGATGCCGGGCGCAAGGGCCGGGACGGTGTTGAGGTCGGCGAAGTTGAGACATTGCACGCGGTAACCGTGGGCTGCCAGCACGGGTCCCACTTCGCGACAGAGCGTGCCTTTGGTGTCGAGCACGATGTAGCTTGCGTTCATTTGCAGCAGGTTGGGCTTGAGGACGTTTCGGGTCTTGCCGGCTCCCGAGGGGCCGATCACAAGTGCATTGTTGTTGAGTCCCGTTTGGCGGGTGTCGCAGGAAAGCGTTCGATCTTTGGCGAGGATGGTGGACGATGCGGACTCAGATGCGGCGAGACGGCTGGCGAGGTTAGACATGGGCGACCTCCTTGGTGGTCGAGAGGATTTCGTGGGCAAAGCCGAGCTCGACGGCGCGCTCGGCCGAAAGGTAGGTGTCTTTTGCAGTGAGGGACTGGATGCGCTTGGGCGTGAGGCCGCTGCGGTCCGAGAGGATTTGCGTGAGGGTCTTGCGGGTCTGCATGAGACGCCGGCTGGTTTCCTGCAACGCAAGTGCCGAGCCGCCTGCCCCCTGGGGGATCAGCGGGTCGTGAATCATGAGCTCTGCATGGGGCGCCATACGGCGATCGTCGCCGCCCATAAAGATCACGGCGCCCATGGACGCGGCGAATTCCAGACAGACGGTGCGGATGGGGCACGATGCGAGGCGCATGGCGTCATAGATCGCAAGGCCCGATCGCACGCTTCCGCCGGCGCTGGCGACAAATATGGTGATGGGGCGGCTGGGGTCGGTGACATCGAGCAGACGGATCTGCTGGCATAGGTCGTGGGCCATCGGGGTTTCGATGTTTCCCATGACGGAGAGCTCGCGACGGGCGAGCATCTCATCGTAAATGCTGGTGAGCGTGATACCTCGGGCGGATTCACGCATGGTGAGGGGGCTGATGATGGGGGAATGATTGGTGTCCATGGGGACTCCTTTCTGTTGGTTGTGTTGTGGAATAGGGTTATAGCCCGCGCAGAGGCTGGTGGGCTACAGGGTTCGTCCGAGCCTGAGATCGAGCTCGGTTGTGGGGCAGGCTGCCTGTCCGTGCGGCTCGCAAGCGCCAAGGGCTCCAAAGCGATGGAGCGTTGCGACGGGCGTGGTATAGGCGAGCCGCAGCTGATGCTCGACAGGGGCACATCCGTCTTTTTTGTAATGGGCCGTGTAGTACTGCGCGATGCTGGCGTTCATCTCGCTGCCATTGCGATGGCGCTCAAACTGGCGTCTGCAGGTCTCGATGATCTTTGCTACCGACTTGGGTGCCGTCGCGGGAACAAGGGCGAGATAGCCCTCAAATAGTTCGTTGATGCTCAGGAGGCACAGCAGGTCGATCAGCGTCCTTATGGCTGCTCCCTCGGCAGAAAAGTGCGCGGTCATGCGGTTATATCGGTTGCGGTCGACGATGGCCGCATGGGGTCTTGGAGTTTTCTGCCCCGTGGTCCCGGGCTTTTGCCGCGCCTGTGTATTGAGCTCGACGTTGCAGCGCTTGAGGCCGTCCAACGGAAGGAACAGTGCGGTGCGCAGGGTGTTCCGCTTGCTTTCGAGTTCATGACGCTCGTCGGGTTCCCATTCGAGCTTGAGTTTTGTGTCGAGCGCCGTAAGCATATGGGCTAGGCAGCCTACGGTAAGAACGTACGAATCGTTGTCGCGTTTTGGGGCATAGGGGTCTGTCAGCTTGCGAATGTCGGGGTCGCCCATGATCTTTGTGCAGCGCTTCAGCAGTTGAGGGTGGTCGGCCAAGATCGTCGCGAGCGGTAGCGACGCGTAGTTCTTGATGGTCGCGGCGGCAAAGGCGGCGTCATATTCGTTTGCATATGCTCGCTCAATGCGGGCATCCAGAATGCTTTTCTTATCGCCGTCTTCAGCGTGGTGGTTTGTCATAGCTTCTCCAATCGGTTGATGTTCGTGCTGTTTGTTGATGTGTTGGTTGTCGTGAGTGATGTGCTTGCCGTGGGTGATGTGCTGACGTTGGGGTGCTATGCGGTTTTCAATGAGCCCGTGAGGCAGTTGCTGCAGGGGCGGGATGGAACGGCCCATGCAAGGCGGAAGGCATCGTGCTCAAAATCGAGACAGCAATGCCCCGGGTGCCTCACATGTGGCAGTTACCTCATTAAGTTGTCATTGCGTTTGGGGCTGTACTTTGCCGATCTTCTTTCTCTTACACGCTAAAAACTGAAACTTCATATGCTCGATCTACTTAAAACCGCAACGGCGGTCTTTTATCAACTTATATGTCGGAACGCGTCTTTGCAAGTACTTTTTTGCCTTTGTTTCAAATGGGGTGGTTTTGCAACCGTCACGCGCCACGCTATGCGAACGTGCCCCGGCTCGGATAAGATGGTGCGATCGAGTTCTACCGCGCTCACCGCAAGTGGTCTTTGCTGCTGAGATAGGTCATGGCCGAAAGGGGCCCGTATCCGTTGGGATACGGGCCCCTTTTCTGTTGTCGGCCAGATACGATGGGTCGCGTGACGTCGTCAGAGGTCGAATTCGACCGCTAACGACGTTGTGCAGCTCATCATTTCTGGTCGCAAACAGTAAAGGGGCATGAGGGTGTATTGAGGAGGGGGATGTCTTGCTGTCGGCATCCGCGTGCGGTGCCATTCGCTGTCTGTAAATATACGTTTAAAGCTAATTTCATACCACTTGTCGGAATGCGGACGCTGTCCTTGCATGCCGGGCGTACATTGAACGTGGTTTTTCGCGTGAAACCACGAATCGGTTGTCAGTCCTGAACAAGGAGGCCCAGCATGACGCTTGCCAAACCCATCAACAAATACATCGACTATATCGATGCCCCCGAGGACACGTTTGAGCAATATGTCGAGAAGGCGTTAAAGTACAACTTTCGCTGCGTATTTGCGAACCTGCAGGAGTACGAGACGGGCCGCGCCATGCTCGAGGACTCTGACATCATCCTTGCCGGCGCTATCGACTTTCCCCAGGGCACTATGGCGCTCGAGGAGAAGCTTGCGAGGTTTGAGGAATACGCTGCGTGTGGCTTTACCGAGATTGACTACGTTTTGAATCAGAGGTCGATCGAGAACCGCGATTTTGATGCCATCGAGCGCGAGATGACTACCATTGCTGATTTTTGTCGCGCGCATGGCATCACTGACAAGGTAATCGTCGAGATGTGCAAGCTGGACGGCGACGACGCCGCCAAGCGCCGTGTATGCGAGATCGCGCTGGAGGCCAAGCCGGGATTCCTTAAGACATCGACCGGCAGAAGCTTTGGCGGTGCTAAGCTCGAGGACGTGCGGCTGATGCACGAGGTGCTCGGCGATGCCGTGGCAATCAAGGCGGCGGGCGGTATCCATAATTACGAAGAGGCCTGCGCATTCATCGAGGCCGGCGCCAGCGCGTTAGGTGCATCGGCGGGCATCGCGATCGTCGAGGGCGCACCGACGGATGAGCGTCGCTAGCAGACGTATTTGACCTGAGCGATAAAGCTTCACGACCACACGCTGTTCATGTTCGAGACAATATGACTTTTTGCCCGTTGTAAACGGAGTCGCGATGGGTGTTCTGTATGATGGCTCAGACAAGGTTGTTCAATGACAGGGAGGCATATATGGCAATCAAAGCCATCGCGATGGATATCGACGGTACGCTCACCAACGATCAGAAAGTGATTAGCCCGCGTACGCGCGAGAAGCTGCTCGCGGCGCAGGAGTCGGGCATTAAGCTCATTTTGGCTTCGGGCCGTCCCGCATGGGGGCTGCACGCCTTGGCGCAAGAGCTCGACCTTCAAAACCATGACGGTCTGCTGGTGGCCTTTAACGGCGCACACGTCGTCGATGCCCAGACCGACGAGGTGTTGTTCGATCAGGCTATGCCTGCCGACGAATTGCATCGCCTGATTGATCACCTGCGTAATTTTGACGTGATCCCTATGATTTCGCTCGGTCGCGATTTGCACGTCGAGGACTCGTACCATTGCATGATCACGCTGCCTGACGGCTCGCAGAAGAATATCGTCAAGTATGAGCGCGACGCGTGCGATCTTAAGATTCGCGAGGTGGAGAGCCTGCATGAGGTCGCTGATGCTTATCCCGTGGACAAGCTGCTGACGGCGGGCGATCCGGCCTACCTGCAGGC
>URNK01000137.1 GCA_900549195.1 uncultured Collinsella sp. | reverse complement strand
TGTGTATAAGAGACAGTCTCGGGGGAAAGCGAGGCGATGCGCTACTGCGCGTCCGCCATAGTGTCGGCGAGCTCCTTGTACCAGAGTGCCGACTGCTTGATGTAGCGTTTTTGCGTGTCGAAGTCGATGTAGAACAGGCCGTAGCGCTTGTTATAGCCGTTGGCCCACGAGAACTGGTCCTGCAGGCTCCAGATAAAGTAGCCCTGGACGTCGACGCCCTCGGCGCGCGCCCGGAGCACCTTCTCCATGTGCTGGTCGACAAAGTCGATGCGCTCGGGATCGGCGACGATGCCGTTTGCGTCGGGCTCGGGGTCCTTGTGGCCCAGGCCGTTTTCGGTGATATAGATGACGGGGAGGTTGGGATAGGTGGCGCTGATGTGCTTGAGCGTGTCGTAGAGGCCTTGCGGGTAGATGAGCCAATCCCAGTCGGTGGTGGGGATACCCGGCATATCGACCTGCTGCCCGACGCCCTTAAACTTAAAGCACGAGGTGCCCTTGTCTCCGGTGCCGTTAAAGCTGTTGGTGGACTCGCCATCGTAGGCGGCGATAAACGCCGACTGATAGTAGTTGAGGCCGAACATATCGTTGCGGGGCGCCGCCTTGGCGAGCTCCTCCATGTCGCTGTCCTCAACCGTAAGCGTGGCGTTGTTGGCACGCAGAATCTCGTTGATGAGTGAGAGGGTGCGCGCGGAGTAGTGACCCAGGAAGGCGCCGTCCATGATGAAGTCGGTGTAGAAGGCGTTGTACAGGTCGGCGGCGTGCTGGTCGGCGGGCGAGTCTGTGGCAGGATATGCCGGCGTCAGGACGTTGACCATGCCAATGCGTCCGCCCAGGTGCTCGGTCTCGTCAAGATCCTTATACAGGTTGACGGCGCGGGCGTGGGCAACGAGCTCGTTGTGCTGGCTCTGGATGCCGCTCGTCACATCAAAGTGATGGTTGGGCGGGAAGTTGCCTTGGATGTATTGGGAGTGCGAGAGGCTGATGAGCTCGTTGATGGTGAACCAATTCTTGACCTCGCGGAACTCGCGGAAGCAGAACTCGGCATAGCGCACATAGGCGTCGACGGTCTTGCGGTTGAGCCAGTCGCCCTGGTTGAACAGGGCGGCGGGGGAGTCAAAGTGATGCAGGGACACATAGGGCTCGACGCCATACTTTTTGCAGCAGGCGAACAGCTCGTGGTAGTGCTTAACGCCCTCGGCGAGGGGCTCGGCATCGTCGCCGTTGGGGAAGATGCGGGTCCAGGCGATGGACACACGGATGGCGTTGAGTCCATGCTCGGCAGAAAGGCGGATATCCTCCTCGTAGCGGTTGTAGAAATCACTGGCCGGGTCGGGCAAAAAGCGACCCTGGGCGACAAGGTAATCGTCCCACATGGTCTTACCCTTGCCTGCCACCTTCGTGGAACCTTCCGTTTGGTACGCGGCGGTTGCGGCGCCCCAAACAAAGCCCTTCGGCAGCTGCTGTACGCGGTTTAGCAAAGACATATGCATACACCCTCTCGTCTCGCTGTTCGATATTGTGCGTTTGCGCTCAGGAGGCTCCTTGGTTAGCGTTCAGCGGTGAAAAAGCCCGATAAACACTATCTTAAAATGATTAGAACCAAAATGAGCACGTGAACATTTGACAATGAGCACGTTAACATCCGGCTGGGATGTATAGAAACAAAACAACTTCAAACAGCCGCGAACGGTTGTATTTGTTCGGTAAGCGGTTTTGATTGACAGAAGTTTTCATGTTGTGGTATATGGCTCGGGTATCATGAGCACGTTATCGATGTATGTACGATGCGCCATGGGCGCGGGGAATAGTTGGGAAGCAGGTTAGCGTGGAAGGCATGGCTCAGCAGACAAGGAATGGTCATTCGGCGAGCGCGGCAGAGGTTGCGGCGCTCGCTGGCGTGAGCCGCCAGACTGTGTCTCGCGTGGTCAACGGTATGCCCAACGTGACGGAAAAGACGCGCAAGCGTGTGCTGGCCGCCATGGAAGAGCTGGGCTTTCGTCCCAATTTTGCTGGAGCGGCGTTGCGCGGCGGGTCGTATCGTTCTATTGGCCTGTGCATGTACAACATCACACGTGTCGGTAACCTGGCGACGCTCGAGGGTATCATGCAAGCGGCGCGCGAGCACGATTTTGCCGTCACTATGATCGAGATGGGCGGCGACAAGCCCTATACACTTGCCGATGCCTCGCGCCGCATGGTCGAGCGACCCGTCGACGGCATGATTCTCAACATGAACCGCATGGCTCCCGATTTTGAGGAGTTTGTTCCCCAGCCGGGAGTGCGAACGGTCATCCTGTCCATGTATGCGCATCCGCGCTGCACGACGATCGACTCCGACCAGTATGGTTCGTGCGAGCTGTTGACCAATTATCTGCTGGAACATGGTCACTCGAATATGCGGTTTGTGGCGGGTCCGGAAAACTCGATTTCCTCGCGTTTTCGTGAGGCCGGTTGGCGCGATACGCTGGGTCGTGCTCATGTCGATGCCGCTCCGATGCTGCGTGGCGATTGGAGTGCGGACAGTGGGTACGCCATGGGCGAGCGGATTGCGGCCGAGGTGCTTGCCGGCGGGTCGCAGGCGCCGACTGCCGTGCTTGCGGCAAATGACCAGATGGCGCTGGGCGTTATCGCCGCGCTCGAGAACGCGGGCCTGTCCGTGCCCGACGACGTGAGCGTGGTTGGTATCGACGACGCACTCGAGGGACTTGTTCCTCACAATCGACTGACGACGCTGCGATTTGATTTGCGCGGTGTCGGTAAGCTTGCGTTTGAGGCGGCGATTGGAGAGAGCTCGTCTATCGAGGCGATTCATGTGCCGAGTACGCTGGTCGAACGCTCGACTGTTAGGGACATACGGGGTTAGGTCCTACTCCGTTTGTCTCGATTTGTAACAGGTAGACGGTCAAAAGCGGGCTACGTGTTACAGATTTAGATTCTTCGGAAAGAGCAATCCTGTTCGTCTCAATCTGTAACAGCTAGGACCAAAAAACTCGGCTAGATGTTACAGATCGAGACAAACGGCTTCCGACCTGCACAAAAAGGCCGGGGGCGGCGCGCCGTGTGACGTGCCGCCCCCGGCTGAGAAATGGGGACAGGTTATGTGAGCGGGGCAATTCCGCCAACCGCTAGTTGAAAGCCGCTAGTCCAGACGACGGGTCTGCGCCACGTGCTTATACCAGTATGCGCTTGCCTTGGGCGTGCGCTTCTGGGTTTCAAAGTCAACGTAGAAGAAGCCGTAACGCTTGTTGTAGCCATTGGTCCAAGAGAACTGATCCTGCAGGCTCCACAGGAAGTAGCCGCCCACGTTGACACCCACCTCCATGGCCTTGAGCAACCAGCGCAGGTGCTGCTCGATGTAGTCGATGCGCGGCTGGTCGTCCACAAAACCGTCCTTGTAAGGGTCCTTGTAGCCCATGCCGTTCTCGGTGATGAAGATCTGCTTGTAGTTGGGGTAGCGCTGCTTAATGTAGACGAGCAGGTCGAACAGACCCTCGGGATAGATGATCCAGTCCCAGTCGGTGGTGGGGATGCCAGGCTTGTTCACATGCTCGCCAATACCCTTAACGCGCCAGCGGCCGGTGCCCTTCTCGCCCGTACCGTTGTGGTGCAGGTCGTTCTCGCCGTCGTAAGCCTTCAAGAAGCGGCACTGGTAGTTGTTAACGCCCAGGTAGTCGTTGTAGAGCGCGGCTTCGCGCATAATCTCGAGGTCCTCGTCCAGGATCTCGATGGCGCCGCCCGAGACGGCAGCCAGGCGGTTGGCGCACTCGAGGGTGTCGGGGGCATAGTCGCCGCGGAAGGTGGCGTCGAGCAGAAACTGGTTCTGCAGCACGTGCTCGTTGTTGGCGGCCTTGATGTCGGCGGGGTCGTTCTCGTTGAGCGGATACTTAAACTCCAGCGACTGAATGACGCCGATCTTGCCCTTAAAACCGCCGTTGTGGAAGGCCAGTACTGCCTTGGCGTGGGCGAGCATCATGTTGTGCTCGCACTGGAAGGCCTCGGCCAGATGCGCCTTAACACCACCGGGGAAGGTGCCCTCGATGTAGGTGTTGGAGGCGTCGGCCCAGATCTCGTTAAAGGTGAACCAATAGGTCACCTGGTCGGCGTACTCCTTAAAGCAGAAAGTGGCAAAGTCCACAAAGGCATCGATGGTCTCGCGGTTGAGGAAGTCGCCCTTCTCAAAGAGGGCAAGCGGCGTGTCAAAGTGATGCAGCGTGACGAACGGCTCAACATGGTGCTTGTGGCACTCGGCGAAGAGATCGTGGTAGAACTGCACGCCCTCGGGGTTGATCTCGCCGGTGCCGTTGGGGAAGATGCGGCTCCAGGCAATGGAGAGGCGAATGCCGTTGATGCCGAACTCCTCGCACAGCTCCAGATCGACGGGGTACTGGTTGTAGAAGTCCGAAGCGGGATCGGGGGAAAAGCGCCCCTGGGCCTCCAAGAAGTCATCCCAGGCGACTTTGCCCTTACCGTGGGTGCGGGTCTCGCCCTCTACCTGGTAAGCAGCAGTGGCGCCGCCAAAGACAAAGCCCTCGGGAAACTGCGCAGGCGGGTTGGTGACGCTAGCGGGGTTAACGGACATGATGATCCAATCGTCTAAATCGAAGGGCCAGCCGGCTGTGGATGGTCGGCTGGCCCTGAGCGTTACTTACTTCGAAAGCTGCTCGGAGACGAAGGCGAGTGACTTATCGCCGTTCTGGGAGAGCTCGATGTACTGCTTGCCGCGGCAGGCGACGCATTTGTTGCCCACGCGCTCGCAGTCCTTCTGCAGGTCGGTCAGGTAGCTTGCGGCCTGCGGGGCCAGGACGACCAGGTCAAAGTCAGGGAGCATGTCAACTGTCTCTTATACACATCTCCGAGCCCA
>URNK01000136.1 GCA_900549195.1 uncultured Collinsella sp. | reverse complement strand
GCAGCGTCAGATGTGTATAAGAGACAGGCCCGATACGCACACGGCATCGTCGGCAGGAATCGCCAGGTCGTCCTCGATCTCGGTCTTGACCTCGTCGGGATGGGCCGAGGGCAGGTCGATCTTGTTGATGGCCGGCACAATGTCCAGATTGGCGTTCATGGCGAGCGTCGCGTTAGAGACGGTCTGCGCCTCGACGCCCTGCGTGGCGTCGACAACGAGCACCGCGCCCTCACAGGCTGCCAGCGAGCGCGAGACCTCATAGGTAAAGTCCACGTGGCCCGGCGTATCGATCAAATTGAACTGATACGTCTCGCCATCGTCGGCGTCATAAGACACGCGAACGGCATTGGACTTGATCGTGATGCCGCGCTCGCGCTCGATATCCATGGTGTCGAGCAGCTGCGACTCCATGTCGCGCTCGTCGACGGTATGGGTGAGCTCGAGAATGCGGTCACTGATCGTGGACTTGCCATGGTCGATGTGCGCAACAATCGAGAAGTTGCGGATGTGGGAAATGTCAATTGAAGTATTCATGCGGACTATCTTACCCGAGCGGTACAAAAAATGGAGCCTGTTCCATAAAACAGGCTCCATTTATGCGCGTAATCTGTGTGGTGTGAAATTTACAACTTAAGCGTTGATGCTGTTCACGAGCTTGGCAAGACCGGACTTGCGGTTGGAAGCCTGGTTCTTGTGGATAACATGCTTGGCGGCAGCCATGTCGAGACGCTTGGTGACGGTCTTGAGGGCAGCCTGGGCTTTCTCGGCGTCGCCCTCGGCGACGGCGGACTGGACGTGCTTGGTCAGCGTCTTGAGCTCGGACTTGACAGCCTTGTTACGCATGCGAGCTGCCTCATTGGTGCGGATACGCTTCTTCTGAGACTTGATGTTTGCCACTTCTGGAGTTCCTTTCGAGTTCCTTGCAAAAAATGTATGACACCTCTGAGACACGGTGAGGTCATGCAAGCGCCTACTATAGCACGCTCCCCCTCAAAGGGATAGAACGAATTTGTCAAATAGGCAGGTATCATCACGATTTTCTCAAGATGTTCGTAATCCAGAGCAAAAGCGCGGTCTCAGAATCGGCCGAACCCTTGAGCGCGAGCTCCACATCAACGGCACCCTCGAGCGCTGCGACGAGCTCTGCCATCGAAAAGCGACGTGCCCAGGTCAGGTGATTCTTGACCTGCCAGGACTGGAGCTTGAGCGTTGCGGCCAGCTCACGACCCTGTCCGCGCGCATCGAGCGCCTTGGCAACGATAAGCTCGCGAATGCGGCCGCACAACAATGTGTAAGTCCACACGTAGCTCTTGGCGGGCAGTAGATTGAAGAGCTCGAGCGAGCGGCGCATGTCACGGGCCGAGACTGCATTGAGAAAGTCCCAGGGTTGAACCTCGGCCGTACGTACAATCCAGCGCTCCACATCGGCAAGCTCAATCTGGGGCGCCTCGACCATCTGGACAAGCTTAGCCAAGTCGTTATCGAGCATGCGGGTGTTCTCGCCCGAGCGAGAAACGAGCTCCTCGGCGGCCGCCGTCGAGATCGACTTGCCGTGCTGCGTCGCCATCTGTTGCACGCGGCGCGGTAACTCCCAGCGCTTGGTGCCGGAGCAATCGATCACGGCCTTCTTGTCGATCTTGGCGATCGCCTTATACAGGCGCGTGTTCTTGGCAAGCGAGTCGGCGATGATGAGGCAGACCGTCGTGGGGCTGGGACTCGCCAGATAGTCGACAAGCGGCTCCGAGACCGCCTTAGCGAGCTTTGAGCAGCCATCAAGGATTACCAAGCGAAACTCGCTGCCCATCGGAAAGGTGTTAAGCGATCCGATAATGGACTCGATATCGGGGTCCTTGGTCATGTCGCGCTCGTCGAGGTTGAACTCGACCATTCCCGACTTTTCCAGACGCGCCTTCATACGCGAGACGGCGTGATCGCGCTTGACGCCGTCGGTACCGACGATCAGATATGCCGGCAGCAGACCGGTTTCGGACATTACGCTCCCCTCCCGCAGGCCTTCGTATTCGTTCCGTGCCATTCTAGCCCAGGGGCCCACCACACGCCATCGACGTCGTCACGGTCGCTGGCATCGCATCGCAAAGCCATTCGCAGTCGGCATGACGGTAATGTCGCCGTGTTCGATAGTGCACGCGAACACGCCGCCCGCATCCTTAACGGCATCGATGCAGGCATCGGACGGATGGCCGTATCGATTCCCCTCGCCCGCGCTCGCGAGGGAAAGCTCGGGCTTCAAGACGTCCAGCAACTCACCATCGACTGAAACCTTAGAGCCGTGATGCCCAAGTTTAAGGACATCGATATCCCCCACCTCCTGCACGAATTCCCGTTCTTGGTCGAGCTCGGCATCGCCGGTGAGGAGCATACGCAGGCCCTTGCCTTCCTGAACATAAGAGAGCAGCAGGACAAGCGAGTCATCATTTCCCTCGCCATCCACGGACTCGAATGGCCACATCACGCGGGCGCAAAATGAGCCGATGTCGACCGTATCCCCAAGGCGCACCTGCCGATACTCAACGCCAGGTCGGTTCAATACCTCGGCAGGAGCATCCTCCAGCGCATCCGCCGCCACGGCAATCGTTCCGACCGAAAACTGTTCGAGCACGGCAGGTAGACCACCCCAGTGATCCTCATCCCAATGCGTCACAAAGACGGCATCGATATGGTGCGCGTTATTGCGAACCAACGCCGCTACCACGCGCTCATCGAGCCCGCAGTCGACGAGTGCTAATGCGTCGCCCTGGCGGATAAGAATCGCATCCGCCTGGCCCACATCGAGCACCGTCACCGAAGGCGGAGCGAATCGATCCCAGTAGACGTACGGAATCGCAGCCAAGAGCACCAGGCATGAAAGCCCCACCGCCATAGGACGTGCACGGGGACGCGGCCACCAGACCAACAGAACCGCCAGCAAACACGGCACTAGGTAAATCCACATGCTATCGGGCGGCACACTCACAGATGCACCAGGCACGGCGGCAAACAGCTGCTCGAAGAACAGTGCGCAACGGGCGGCAACCATGGGCACAACGAGCGCCCAAATCCGCAACGGTTCCACGAGCGAAAAGGGAACCAGCACGATCGACACAGCAAGCAGTACGCTCACCACCGGACCGATGACTGCATTTGCCAGCGGAGCAATGAGCGAGAACGTACCGAAGGCAGGAATGGTAATGGGAAGTGTTGCCAGTTGCGAGCACAGCGTGACGGAAAGTATGTTGGCAACGCCCGATGGCACACCCAGCTCACCCAAAGCGTAGGTCGCATAGGGGCAAAAGCACAGAATGGCTAAGACGCTGGCACACGAGAGCTGAAAGCCCATCTCGAACAGCACCGTCGGCCGCAGTAGCACAAAGATGGACATGGTTACGAAGAGTGCCGATGCGCCGTGCCGGCGACGCCCCGCGCCGTTTACGACAAGCGTCGCGAACACCATGCAGCACGCGCGCACGGCCGAGGGAGACGCGCCCGTAAAGGCAGTGTAGCCCACAAGCGTTGTCGCCAATATCGCCCGCTGAACACCACGTGAGCAGCGAGTCTTTTGCAATACACCCTCAATTACAAATCCCGCGATAGCCAAATGGCTGCCGGAGACGGCTATAAGATGCGCCGTTCCCGTCACCGAAAACCAGTCGCCCGCCGGCTGGGCGCGCAGTTCGGCCGAACGACCGCAGACGACACCGGCTATGAGCGCACGCGCCGGGTCGGTTGCAGGCGCGATGGACGCAAGCAGCCAATTTCGCAGCCGAAGCAGCGGCCCCGGAAAGCCCTCATCGACCGACAAAATACGAACGGCTTTAACCTTACGCACCTCGCCTCGGAGCACGCGCGATCGTCCATATGCATCGTTCTCAAAACGTGAAACGCGACCGATAACACGCACGTGCGCCCCGACCTTGAGCTCGAGGTCGCACGATAGGCGAACCGTTGCCAGGTTCTTACCGTCCGCACGTGCCTCGCAGGTATAGGAATACACGTCGTCGTTTATGGATGGATCGCCATGCACGACAAACTCGAGGCTGCTTGCCGCTCGACCGTCGAGCGCCTTCGAGGCGCTGAGCGCGCCCACAGCCCACCACGCCGAGACGACCGCTCCCGCCACGAGACCGACGGACGCGGCATACAGCCACCGCTTCCAAGGGGCAAGCCGCGCACAAGATTGAGCCAGCACAACGAAGACCGCCGCCGCAACGGGAATGGCCCATAGCGGCCCGACCGCCGGCACCCGCTCCCTCAGCAGCGCATCAGCGGCCACGTTGAGCACCAAGGCGCAGCTCACGCACATGCCGGCACACAGGGCCATCGTCCACGGCATCAGGGGCCGCGGAGGCATCACATGCTCACGCTCGGTCGCACTCATACGCAGATGCAATCTTTGATTTTGGCAAGCTTCTTCTCGCCGATTCCCGACACACGCATCAGATCGTCAACCGAGGCAAAAGCACCGTTCTTTGTCCGCTCATCGATAATCGACTGCGCCATGGAGGGACCGATGCCTGAGAGCGTCTGCAGCTCTGCCGCGCTTGCCGTATTGATGTTTACTAGGCCTGTTGCGCCACTCACGCCCGATGATGCGGAAGCCCCACCATCAACACCAGCTTCCGCAATGGACGACTGCTGCTCCCCTACCGTTGGAACGTGGATTTTTTGTCCATCAGTGACCTTAGATGCCCGATTGAGCCCCGTAACGTCTGCCTCGGGCGCCAGCCCGCCGGCGGCATCAATCGCCTGAGCCACCCGCGCGCCATCCTTGAGGCGATATACACCCGGCGACACAACGGCGCCATCAACATCGACATAAACCTCTGCCGCGGCAGACGCCTTAGGCGAAGAGCCTTCGGATATCTTTCCGCTCGAGG
>URNK01000135.1 GCA_900549195.1 uncultured Collinsella sp. | reverse complement strand
CGAGATGAGCGCTAGTCTCGTGGGCTCGGAGATGTGTATAAGAGACAGATCCTACGGTCTGCACACCCCCAGCGTGGCGGCTATGCGGCGAACAGCCCCGCAACACCCGCCAACGGCAGACGAGGGGAGACCCGGCAACGTCGACAACCTCGTCTGCCGACAACTACGGCAACCGTTCGTCTCAATCTGTAACAGTTAGACGAGGATTTGGGTTCCAGATGTTACAGATCGAGACGTTAGTCTGGCGGCGCACCCGTTTATCTCGATCTGTAACATCTAGACCTAATTTTGCCGATTACCTGTTACAGATTGAGATGTTTGTGTCCGCGCCAGCCCCGTACCTAGCCGTAGTCCCATATAAACAAACCCCGTGGTAAACTTGACCGGACTGTAAATAATCCGAAAGGTACACCTCAATGTCCAAATACATCAACGAGCTCATGTCGCCGCAGCTTATGGGCGTCGTCTATGCCTTCGTTGGCTTTATCATCGCCCTGTATGTGCTGTCGGTCGTCTATGTGTTTATCGACGCTCGCCGCCGCGGCGCCAGCGCCTACGTGGCATGGGGCATCATTGCCCTCATCCCGTTTGTGGGTCTCATCGCCTACCTGGTCCTGCGCCCGCACTCCTATGCGTCCGACCGCGAGGAGCAGGAGCTGGACATGGCCCTGCGCGAGCGCCAGCTTGCCCAGTACGGCACCTGCCCGCAGTGCGGCGCGCCCATCGAGAAGGACTTCGTCGTCTGCCCGGTGTGCGATACCCAGGTTCGCAACGTATGTCCCAGCTGCCATCGTCCGCTCGATGCGCACTGGAAGGTCTGCCCCTACTGCCGAACTCGCATCCAGTAACGCATCCATCGTCGGGCTGGCCGCAAGCCACGGGCGCCGCGCGTCTCGTGCAAGCCGCGCGCGCCCCACACCCCGCCCCACACGATGAAGCATGCGTAGAAAATCGCCCGCCGTGCCATTAAGGTGCGGCGGGCGCTTGTATACCAAGACAACCTGCCTATAATGATGCAAGTCAAAAACGCCGAGCGCATCGCACGCACTTGCATCAGGCATCCGAGAGGAGAAAACATACCCATGAAGGCACTCTACAATGACGGTTCGGTGGCCGAGCTCCCGCAGGACGAGGTCACGCACGTCATCCGCCACTCTGCCGCGCACATCATGGCGCAGGCCATCAAGCGCCTGTACCCCGAGGCCGACTTTGCCTACGGTCCCGCGACCGACAACGGCTTCTACTACGACGTCGACCTGCCCGAGGGCGTCAAGATCAGCGAGGACGACTTCCCCGCGATCGAGGCCGAGATGAAAAAGATCGTCAAGGAGAACCTCAAGTTTTCCGTGTACGAGAAGCCCCGCGCCGAGGCCATCGCCCTTATGGAGGAGCGCGGCGAGAAGTACAAGGTCGAGCACATTGGCGACCTGGACGACGACGCTCGCATCACCTTCTACCAGCAGGGCGACTACATCGACATGTGCGTCGGCCCCCACATCTGCTACACCAAGGCGCTCAAGGCCTTTAAGCTCACCGGCGTCTCGGGCGCCTACTGGAAGGGCGACAAGGACAACAAGATGCTCACTCGCATCAACGGCGTCGCCTTTGCCACCAAGGAGGAGCTCGACGAGCACATGCACATGCTGGAGGAGGCCAAGAAGCGCGACCACCGCAAGATCGGCCGCGAGATGGACCTCTTTATGATGCGTGACGAGGCTCCCGGCTTCCCGTTCTTCCTGCCCAACGGCATGATCCTTAAGAACACGCTGCTGGACTACTGGCGCGAGATTCACCACAAGGCCGGCTACGTGGAGATTTCCACGCCGCTCATCATGAACAAGCAGCTGTGGAAGACCTCGGGCCACTGGGATCACTACAAGGACAACATGTACTCCACCGTCATCGACGACGAAGAGTACTGCATTAAGCCCATGAACTGCCCGGGCGGCGTGCTGGTGTACGCCTCCAAGCCGCACTCCTATCGCGAGCTGCCCATCCGCGCCGGCGAGATTGGCCTGGTGCACCGCCACGAGCTGCGCGGCGCCCTGCACGGCCTGTTCCGCGTGCGCTGCTTTAACCAGGACGACGCCCACCTGTTTGTGCGTCCCGACCAGCTGACCGACGAGATCGTGGGCGTGGTCAACCTCATCGACTCCGTATACCAGAAGTTTGGCTTTAAGTACCACGTTGAGCTTTCCACCCGCCCCGAGGACTCTATGGGTTCTGACGAGGACTGGGCACGCGCCGAGGAGGGCCTGCGCACTGCTCTTGAGCAGCTACACATGGACTACGAGGTCAACGAGGGCGACGGCGCCTTCTACGGCCCCAAGATCGATTTCCACCTGGAGGACTCGCTCGGCCGTACCTGGCAGTGCGGCACCGTTCAGCTCGACTTCCAGATGCCGCTCAACTTTGACCTGGAGTACGTGGACGCCGACGGCACCAAGAAGCGCCCCATTATGCTGCACCGCGTATGCTTTGGCTCCATCGAGCGCTTCATCGGCATTCTGATTGAGCACTTTGCGGGCAAGTTCCCCACCTGGCTGGCTCCCGTGCAGGTCAAAGCGCTTCCCGTCTCTGAGAAGAGCCGCGACTACGCCCACGAGGTGTGCGCCAAGCTGGAGGAGGCCGGCATCCGCGTGGTCTGCGATGACCGCGACGAGAAGATCGGCTACAAGATCCGCGAGGCCCGCAGCATCGACCGCGTGCCCTACATGCTCATCCTGGGCGAGAAGGAGGTCGAGGCCGGCAACATCTCCGTCCGCGATCGCTCCAACGAGACCGTTCAGATGAGCGTTGACGAGTTTGTTGCTAAGGTGCTCGAGGAGATCAAGACCCGCGCCTAAGGCAAACTTCATAACAATTAACAAAGGCGACCGTTCACAGAGAGCGGTCGTCTTTTTTCATGCTGAAATAAGAAAAGCCGCTGGTTGAGCGGCTTTTTTTGTTATATCAAAAGGTACAGTTTTTTGTAGAGGGGTATGGAGATTTACCTACTGGCAGTACATTTTGCGTAATCTGGGCAAACGCTGATTAATTGCTCGTATAATGTCATCTGTGGTAAGATCCAAAAACCTGTACTTTTGCGACTGCGCCTAGCTGTAAGCGAGAAGCCTGTTCTAAACGCCCCTGCATTTGCGTGCATCGCAAAGTCAAAAGAGGGGGCGAGAACATGGAACAGACGGCACGGCGCCAAGAACAGCTGCCGGGCGCATTTAACGGCGCCACCACCAACAGCCAGCACGGCCGCGTTCGTTGGTATCTGGTCCACACCCCCCATGGAAAAGAGCGCGAGACCTGCGAAAAGGTCCGCCGTATTATCCCGCACGGCCTTATGCAGGACGCTTTTGTGATGCAAAAGGAGTTCTGGTTTAAGCGGGACGGCGCATGGTCGCTCCAAACCAAACCTATGTACAAGGAATATTTCTTCGTAGCCACGCACGATGCCGCCGCGCTCGACAGGGCTTTGGCCCAGTTGAGCTTTGGCTGTCGCATCGCCGGTAGTAGGGAGCGGGCGTACATGCCCATGCCGGACGATGCGCAGGATTGGTATCGCAGCGTGCTCGATGACGACGGCGTGGTGCGTAACAGCGTTGCGCGCATAGAAGACGGCGTGCTGCACATAGAACAGGGGCCCTTGGTGGGGCAAGAGGCCCGTGTACACAAGATCGACCGTCATAAGCGCTGGTGCCTGGTAGACGTGGGCGAAGGTAACTCCGCATTTAGGGAGCTGCTACCGCTCGACGTTCCCAGCAAAACGTAAGGGAGACGTTGCACCAGCTATTCGTTTGCATTTTTGAATTTACCGATTGGGGGATCCCTGGGGAACGGGGACGTAAGTTTGACTGTGGCTGCTAAAGAAATGGCAGAGAGCTGTGCATCAATGGGGGATGCACTAGCTATTAAAGAGATTAAGCCGAGCGGTACGCTTGGCTACCGCTTTATTAAGAGGCTGTTTGATCTGGTGTTCAGTCTTTTGATGAGCGTACTGCTGCTTATTCCTATCGCCATCGTGTGCGTGCTCATTAGTCTCGAATCGCCCGGCAGCCCCATGTATACGCAAGAGCGCGTCGGCAGAGGCGGAAGGACTATCAAGATTTTTAAGCTTCGTAGTATGGTCGCCGATGCTGGCGATGTACAGAAGTATCTGAGTCCCGAGCAGCTACATCAGTGGGAAGTCGAACGCAAGGTTGACGATGACCCTCGTATTACCAAGATTGGTCAGTTTATTCGTAAGTGCTCTATCGACGAGATGCCTCAGTTCCTGAACGTGCTTAACGGCGATCTTTCCGTTATTGGACCGCGTCCCATTACAAGGGATGAGCTTGAACAGCACTTTTCCGACGAGGAAAAGGCTGAGCTGCTCTCTGTTCAGCCCGGTATTACTGGTCTGTGGCAGGCAACCGATCGTAACGAGGCAACCTTCGAGAGCGGCCTGCGCCAGAAGATTGAGCTTCGCTATGTCCAAAATCGTTGTTTTGCGATGGATTGGAAGTGCTTTACTGGCACTTTTGGTGCCATGTTTGGAAAGAAGAGAACGGGACGATAGATGCAGACAAACTTTTCTTCTTCTTACAGTGTGTTGATGAGCATTTACAAAAAAGAAAATCCTGCCTTTTTAATTCAAGCTTTAGACAGCATGCTGAATCAAACGGTTTCTCCTGCCGAGATCGTCATGGTCAAGGATGGTCCGCTTACGCATGAGCTTGAAGACGTGCTCCAAGATTATGACTTCCTGCATCCCGGACTGTTCAATTTTGTTTCGTATGAAAAAAACCATGGACTTGGGTATGCACTGCGCCAAGGCATCCTTGCTTGCTCTTACGAAATTGTTGCACGCATGGACACTGATGATACTGTCTCTTATACACATCTGACGCTGCCGACGAC
>URNK01000134.1 GCA_900549195.1 uncultured Collinsella sp. | reverse complement strand
ATGAGCGCTAGTCTCGTGGGCTCGGAGATGTGTATAAGAGACAGGCTTAATGCTGTCGATGGTCTTAGGCGCGGGGAAAACGTCGACATAGCCGGGAGCAACCTCGCCGCCGGCAATCTCCTCAATCAGCGCGCAGGTAACGTTGGCGACATCCACGCAGCCGGTCTCGTCGACCTGACGCTCAAAGCGAATGGAGGCGTCGGAGATCAGCGACAGATCGCGGCTGGTGTGCGAGGTGCGACCGGCGTTGAAGCAGGCACTCTCGACCATCACGTCGACGGTGTCGTCCTCAATCTCGGAATCCATGCCGCCCATAACGCCGGCCAACGCCACGGGGCGCTCGCCGTCGGTGATAAGGCCCATGCCGGCGTCGAGCACGCGCTCCTCGCCGTCAAGCGTCGTGAACTTCTCATCCTGCTGGGCGGCGCGAACCACCACGCGACGCCTGCCCTCGCGCTCGGCAAAGGTATCCAGGTCAAAGGCGTGCAGCGGCTGACCGGTGAGCATCATCACGTAGTTGGTGATGTCGACGATGTTGTTGTGCGGGCGCACGCCCAAGGCGTTGAGGCGCTTGACCATCCAGTCGGGCGACGGGCCGACCTTCACGTTGCGCACGATGCGGGCGACATAGCGGTCGCACAGGCCCTCGTCGGCAATCTCGACCGAAAGCTCGTCGTCGGCCGCGCGGCCGGTCTCCGCCTTGATGGCGGGCAGCTCCACGTGGAAATCACGATCGAAGATGGCGCCGGTCTCGCGGGCCATGCCGATCATGGACAGGCAGTCGGGGCGGTTGGGCGTGATCTCGCAGTCGAGCACGGTGTCGCTTGAGCCAACATACTCGGCAAACGGCATGCCGCAGGGCGTATCCTCGGGCAGGATCATAATGCCGGAGTGGTCGCCGCCCAGGCCGAGCTCGCGCGCGGAGCAGTTCATGCCCATGGACACGACGCCGCGAAGCTTGCTCTTCTTGATCTTGACGTCGCCAGGCAGGACAGCGCCAATCATGGCCGTGACGATGTGGTCGCCGGCCTCAAAGTTCTGCGCGCCGCAGACGATCTGCAACGGAGCGGGGTTGCCGTCGGCGTCGAGATTCTTGTCGCCCACATCGACCGAGCACACATACATGTGGTCGCTATCGGGGTGCGGGGTCTTGGTAAGCACCTTGGCGGTCACCACGTGGTCGAAGGACTCACCCACGGTGTCGATCGCCTCGACCTCGGTGCCGGTACGGATATATTCGTCCGAAAGGGTCTTGGGATCCTCCGGAATATCGATCATGGTCTTGAGCCAGTCGTAAGAAACGCGCATGTAGCTCTCCTAGTTCTTAATCTCCGCATAGGGAGGAATATCAAATGAAGACGTTCGCCTTAGGGTTGTCCAGGTGCCCCAGGTTGGCGTGAAAGAGGAGCGACGCGTACTAAAGGTACGCGAGCGACGGTTTGAACGCCAAGATGGGGTGCCTGGGCAAGCCTAAAATTGGTTCAGGAAGCGCATATCACCTGTCATGAGCGTTCGCAGGTCGGGCAGGTCGTAGCGCAGGGCCGCGACGCGCTCGGCGCCAATGCCAAAGGCGAAGCCGGTGTACTTCTCGGGGTCGATGCCACAGTTGATCAGGACGTTGGGGTCGACCATGCCGCAGCCCAGGATCTCAATCCAGCCGCTGTGCTTGCAGAAGTTGCAGCCCTTGCCGCCGCACACGTGGCAGCTCACGTCCACCTCGCAGCTCGGCTCGGTGAAGGGGAAGAAGTGCGGGCGGTAGCGCGTCTTGCGATCCTCGCCAAACATACACTTAACAAAGTAGTCGAGCGTGCCCTTGAGGTCGCCAAAGGTGATGCCCTCGTCGACGACCAGGCCCTCGATCTGGTTGAACTGCGGCAGGTGGCAGGCGTCGGCCGTGTCGGGACGGTAGACGGTGCCCGGGCAGATCATGTAGATGGGCGGCTTTTGCGACTCCATGGTGTGGATCTGCACGCCCGAAGTCTGGGTGCGCAGCAGTACGTCGGACTCGCCGTGGGCGTGGGCCTCGGGGTGCGCGACGCTGCCGGGGTTGTTGTCGACCACGTAGAAGGTATCGCGGGCCGAGCGGCTCGGGTGATCCATGGGGGCGTTGAGCGCGGTGAAGTTGTAGTAGGAGGTGTCGACCATGGGGCCGGACTCGACGGTGTAGCCGATGCCACAGAAGATGTCCTCGGCCTCCTCGATGATTTGCTTGATCAGGTGCTGGTGACCGATCTGCGGACGGATGCCCGGCAGCGTGATGTCGACGGCCTCGTGCTCGAGTGCGTGCTTGAGGGCGGCGGCCTTCATCTCGGTGGTGCGCTCGTCGAGCATGCCCTCGATCTGCTGACGCATCTCGTTGGCGCGCTTGCCCATCATGGGACGATCCTCGGGGGCGAGCTTGCCCATCATGCGCATCAGGCCGGTGATGCGGCCCTTGCGGCCGAGCAGCTCAACGCGCGCGGCCTCGAGCTTTGCGGCGTCGTCGGCGCCTGCGACGAGCTCCTTGGCCTCTTCCTCGAGTTTGACCAGATCATCAATCAGACTCATGTCTTCCCTTTCGTCTCTCGCGCTCCCCGCTTGCCGAGGCGGCTGCCGCCGTCTAACGTTGCGAAAACGCGGCCCGGTTCGGTAACAAAAAACCGTCCTCGGGCATGTGCATTGCCCAAGGACGGTTGAATTCCGCGGTACCACCTTGTTTGACCCGACGGATGTCTGGCCCGCCGCGCCCACTCTTTGCCCCTTGTCGCGAGGCTCACGGCTTCCCTACTGGGGACATCGCCGCCGCTGGCCGCGCGCCCGTTGAGGTTGCTGCTCGGGAGTGAACGCTTGGCCCTTGTCACCGCAGGAAGGCTTGCAGCCCATGACCTTCCCTCTCTTGCCGGCGACGCGGCGGGCAAAACCCTCTCCGTCAACGCATTGGGCTATAGGATAACACATTCCGCGAGCATATCGCCGCGTTCCGTTTTGTTTGTGCTGGGTACAAGGTAGGTAGCTGTGCAAACTGGCCGTGCGCCCATCCGTGGCGCTCGGCTCGCGAGATCAAGGATATGGCATGGGAAAGAAACTCGATAAGAAGGCCCAGCCCGCAGCGGGCAAGACGCCCAAAGGCATGAAGCTCGATAAGGCCGTCAAAAAATTCCGCAAGCTCGAGGGCAAGCTGTGGACCCGCGAGTACCTGCTCAAGATCGCCGAGTTCGATGGCGCGACCATTGCCCCCGCCAACGGCGCCGCAGCGCGCGCCGACGCCATGGGCACCCTTGCTGGCGAGCATCACAAGCTGCTGACCAGCAAAAAGTCTGTCGAACTTGTGCGCTCGCTGGCACGCGAGACCGTCGCCGACGGCAAGATCGACGACCCGCAGCTGCTCGACGAGATCCGCGTGCTCGGCCGCGACCAGCGCGAAGCGAGCGTCATCCCCACCGAGGAGGCCGAGGCCTGGACCAGGCTCACCTGCGAGGCCGACGCCGTGTGGCACAAGGCCAAGACGGCCAATGACTGGGCGAGCTTTGAGCCCTATGTGGATAGAATCGTCGGCCAGCTTAAGCATCAGGCCGAGCTCATGGACCCAAAGCGCGACCCGTACGACGTGTGGCTCGACCAGTACGAGCGCGGCCTTTCCGCCAAGAGCTTCGACGCGTTTTGCGACGAGGTCAAGGCCACGGTCGTGCCGCTCGTGCACGCCATCGGCGAGCGCGGCCAGCAGCCCGCTGCAGACTTTTTGCACGCCCGCGTGCCCGAGGCCGCTCAGCGCGCCATGAGCTTCGACCTCATGAAGCTCGTCGGCCTGGACCTGGACGACACCACGCTTGCCTTTACCGAACATCCGTTTAGCGAGGGCTTTGCCGTGGGTGACGCGCGCATCGCGACACACATCTACGAGAACGATTGCATCTCCAACGTCTACAGCATCATCCACGAGGCGGGACATGCCATGTACGAGCTGGGCGTCAATCCCGCCTATGCGCGCACCTGTCTTGAGGGCGGCACCTCCATGGGCATCCACGAGAGCCAGAGCCGCTTTTTCGAGAACACCGTGGGTCGCAGCCGTGCCTTTATGGGACCGCTGCTCGAGGTGCTGCGCCGCCACGCACCCGAGGTCTACGGCGACGTCGACGAGGACACGCTCTACCACGCCGTGAACATCGCGCAGCCTTCGCTGATCCGCACCGAGGCCGACGAGCTCACCTATCCGCTGCACGTTATGGTGCGCTACGAGATCGAGCGCATGCTGTTTGCCGGCGAGGCCACAGCCAAGGATATCCCCGCGCTTTGGAATCGCTTTATGGATGAGTACCTGGGCATTCCGGTTCCCGACGACACGCGTGGTTGCCTGCAGGATACGCACTGGAGCGGCGGCTCGTTTGGCTACTTCCCCACCTATGCGCTGGGCAGCGCCTACGACGCCATGTTTGTGCCGGCCATGTGCCGCGACGGCGTCGACCTTACCGGCGCCTGCGCGAGCGGCGACCTGACACCCGTCCGCGCCTGGCTGGGCGAGCACATTTGGCAGTGGGGCCGCGCCAAGGACGCGCCGGAGCTCATCAAGGGCGCGTGCGGCATGGCGTTCGATGCCCGCTACTACTGCAGCTACCTGCAGGACAAGTTCACCACGCTCTACGAGCTGTAAGGCATAACCGACACGCCAACGCAAAGGGGACGCCGCGGAACCAATCCGCGGCGCCCCCTTTTTTCACCCAATGACTAGGTACCCAATGACTAGTTCGTTGACGCTAATGTCTTGGCAACGTCAGCGAAAACGGCCCCAAGCGAGCAAGGTGACGTGAAATGAAAGGGCGCTCACCTTCTGGTCGCGCCCTTGAAATTGAACGTCAGATTGCCGCTTGGGGCCGTTTGCAGCGTCGAGCAGTTACGCGGTTTGGTAAAACCGCGTAACTACAGGGC
>URNK01000133.1 GCA_900549195.1 uncultured Collinsella sp. | reverse complement strand
AGCTTGGACAGGTCGAGCGCGGAGTGGACCGGGCGCGGGGCGACGGGGCCGGCGGCGCTCGCGTAGTAGTCGGCGGTCGAAACCGGCACGACCTTCTCGCCGTTGCCGTTGGCGGCATCGAAGACGGCGCGGGCGATGTCCGCCCAGCTTTTCACGGCGCCGGAGCCGGTGCAGTCGTAGGTGCCGTAGGGGGCGTGCGTCCCCAGCACGTGAAAGATGGCCTGCGCCATGTCGCGCGTGAAGGTCAGGCGGCCGAACTGGTCATCGACGACCGTCACCTGGTTCAGATTGTCGTCCGGGTCGACGACGCGGTCGGAGAGCGCCTTCATGGTCTTGACGAAGTTGCGGCCCTCGCCGATGACCCAGGAGCTGCGCATGATGTAGTGGCGCGGGCACCCGGCCACGGCGATGTCGCCGGCGGCCTTGGTCTGGCCGTAGACGGACAGCGGGCTGAGGGGCTCGTCCTCGGTATGGACCTCGGCCGTGCCGTCGAAGACGTAGTCGGAGGACACGTGGACCAGGGTGATGCCGTGCCCGGCGCAGGTGCGGGCGAGAAGCGCCGGCCCGGTCGCGTTGGCCTTCCAGGCGGTGGCGCGGCCCTCGGCGGTCTCCGCCCTATCCACGGCGGTGTAGGCGCCGCAGTTGATCACGGTGCCGTAGAGCGACCAGTCGTACTGTGTGTAGGCGTCTGGGTCTGACATGTCGAAGGTGTCGATGTCGCAGAAGTCGAAGTCCTTCGCCACGCCGCGCTCCTCGGCCAGCGCGCGGACCGCGTGTCCCAGCTGGCCGTCGCAGCCGGTGACGAGGGTGCGCTTCGGCGCCATCGGGACGACGTCCCTGAGCATCGGGTGGTTTTTGTCCGCCTCGGAGACGGTGGCCTGGTCGAGCGGGATCGGCCACTCGATGGCGAGCTCGGGGTCGGCGAGGTTCACGAAGGTGTAGGTCCTCTTCAGCTCGAGGGACCAGTGGGCGTCCACCAGGTAGGTGTAGGCGGTGCCGTCCTCAAGGGCCTGGAAGGAGTTGCCCACGCCGCGCGGGACGTAGATGGCCCTGCTCGGGTCCAGGGTGCAGGTGAACACCTTCCCGAAGGTCTCGCTGCCCTCGCGCAGGTCCACCCAGGCGCCGAAGACGCTGCCGCGCGCCACGGAGATGAACTTGTCCCAGGGCTCGGCGTGGATGCCGCGGGTGACGCCGCGGCTGTCGTTGTAGGAGATGTTGTTCTGGACGACGCGGAGGTCCGGGATGCCCAGGGCGGTCATCTTGGCGCGCTGCCAGTTCTCCTTGAACCAGCCGCGCGAGTCGCCGTGGACGGCGAGGTCGACGACCTTGAGGCCCCCGATGCCGGTCTCGGCGACGGAGAGGTCCTTCTCGAATGCGATGTCAGCCATGTGGGAAAAGCTCCTATCGAAGAGGTTGGGTAACCGGGGGCGCCCGCGGTGCGGTTCGCCGGGATGCGGTCTTACTGGCCCTGTGCGCGGTAGCGCGCCTCGGTGGCCTCCTTGGCCGGGCGCCACCAGGCCTCGTTCTCCACGTACCAGTCGATCGTCTGCCTGAGCCCCTCCGCGAAGTCGGTGTGCGCCGGCCTCCAGCCCAGCTCGCGCTGGAGCTTGGTGCTGTCGATGGCGTAGCGGCGGTCGTGGCCGGGGCGGTCGGCGACCCAGTCGAAGTCCTCGGGGTCGCGGCCCATGGCCGCAAGGATCATGCGCAGCACGGTGATGTTGTTCCTCTCGCCGTCGGCGCCGATGAGGTAGGTCTCCCCCATGCGGCCCTTCGTGAGGATATCCCAGACGGCAGAGGAGTGGTCCTCGGTGTGGATCCAGTCGCGGACGTTCTCGCCCTTCCCGTAGAGCTTGGGGCGGACGCCGTCGATGATGTTGGTGATCTGCCTGGGGATGAACTTCTCCACGTGCTGGTAGGGGCCGTAGTTGTTGGAGCAGTTGGAGATCGTGGTGCGGAGGCCGTAGGTGCGGGTCCAGGCGCGCACGAGCATGTCGGAGCTCGCCTTGGTCGAGCTGTACGGCGAGGAGGGCCTGTAGGGCGTCTCCTCGGTGAACTTCGCCGGGTCGTCGAGCGCCAGGTCGCCGTAGACCTCGTCGGTGGAGACGTGGTGGTAGCGGACGCCGTGCTTGCGGACGGCCTCCAGCAGGCGGAAGGTGCCCTCCACGTTGGTGCGAAGGAACGGCTCCGGGTCCGCGATGGAGTTGTCGTTGTGGCTCTCGGCGGCGTAGTGCACGATGGCGTCGTGGCCCGGCACCAGCCTGTCCAGCAGCTCCGCGTCGCAGATGTCGCCGACGACGAGCTCCACGCGGTCGGAGGGCAGCCCCGCGATGTTCTCGGGGTTGCCGGCGTAGGTCAGCTTGTCCAGGACGGTGACGTGCACCCCGGGGTGGTTGTCCACGACGTAGTGCACGAAGTTGCTGCCGATGAAGCCGCAGCCGCCCGTGACGATGATGTTCTTAGGTTCAAAAATCTCAGACATGAAAATCCAATCTGAAGCATGTACAGCTTCTTTAGTATGCCGCAGGAAGTGATGCCGCGACACTATTCAACAAAACTATCGGACATTTCGGCACGCGATAAGAGCCATAACCTTCGCAGAATTACTTCCCCTACAAAACGCCTCCGGAATGCAGTCTTTGTCGTACCGGAAGACCGAATTCCCAGTTTTATCGCGTAAGTACTTATAGAAGAAGTCCTCCCAGCTTTTAAACTTCTCACTGTCTGCAAACGCTTCCGGCTCTTGCAGAACTGCTTTGGCATCTAGCCCTGAAATTACGCCGGAGCTCAGCAGAAGCCATTCGAACGACTCGGGAAGACAAACCGTAACAGTATCGCGGTGAATGTCTTGCAGCTTAAGGACGCGGTCCGCATAGCACCCAAATGCCGCCCCGTCCGCGACAACAAACACGCGATCGTCGAGATGCTGATCCAACCAGCCCAAAATCGCGCTGTTCGTCATGGCCGAAGTACAGGTAAGCTCACTGTCAGCAAAATGCCGTTTAAAGAACTGGAAACCAGACTTGCTGTCCTCGCATAGAAGGATAGAAAAGTCCTGTTTTGGCGCCGACCGGGAAATAGCATAACGATGATTCCCGCGATCTTGATAAACAGGGACGAAAGAATGGTATTTTCCGCTCGTCTTAATCTTGTAAATCTCATCCACGCTATACGGAAGATTGGGGAAATCAGCCCTTGAGATCAGCACGAAATAATTCGAGGAATACAGCACATGATGGGCAAACTCATCAGAATGGATCTCTTTTAAGCCCTCATCGACAAATACAATCGAGTCATGAACGGACGAAAGCTGGTTTCGCCAATCATAATCGGTCAGGGCGACACAGGGACAATCGCATTGCAAGGAAACGCCCGACTGCTCGCCCGTTCGCATGTAGTCTGCGACCATGTCAAACAGCGTCGTCTTACCCGTGCCGCTATCGCCACGCACAATAGTGATGTTCCGCTTGATGGTAAATGTGTACTTGGTTCCCCTACGGCGGGAAATCTTAACAAGATGCGAACCGTTCATAAGCAGCACCTACAGATACGGAATCGACTCGTGAATCAATTCGGCCATGTTATGAACGATTCGGCCGCTGTTCACGACTTTGATTTTAAAATCCTCGCGGCCAAAGTCCATCACATGATAGAGATTCACAACGAGCTTGCGGTCTTTCGCCATGTCGAGAATCCACTTGGCACAGTTGTCACCACAGGTAGAAGCGTTAAAAATATGCTTACGATCAAATCTCATAAGCAGCAGCGTTTTCACGCCACCAGAAAGCTGGAGTGGGGAGATGGATCCAAGCACAGGGCTTTCGATGACGTTTTCGGAGACAACAACCGATCGATCGACATCTTTAATTATCGAGACTGCATAGGGATCCGTAATCCAAGAAGACCGGTAAGAGTTTTTGAAATATGTCGCTGTGTTGTAAATCGCTTCTGGCATATCGCCAAAGTAGACGCTTAACACATCCACTCCCAATCATATTGTCTTTATGGTCAACGTAATCATAACGAAAGGGGCCACCAGATAAACGGTGACCCCTGAAAGAAAACAAGCTTGCGCTAGTACTCGCGCGGGCTGTTGACGATCTCGCCGGCGGCGACCTTCTTGAGGTGCCGCCCGTAGACCGACTTCCCGTAGGCCTCTGCGGCCTGCTTGAGCCCCTCGGTGGTGATCCAGCCGTTCTCCCAGGCGATCTCCTCGGGCACGGACACGGGAAGGTCCTGGGAGTGCTCCACGGCGCGGACGAACTCCGCGGCCTCGTGGAGGCTCTCCATGGTGCCGGTGTCCAGCCACGCGTAGCCGCGGCCGAGGGTGACCACGGAGAGCGTCCCCTCCTCCAGGTACATCTGGTTGAGCGTGGTGATCTCCAGCTCGCCGCGGGCCGAGGGCTCCACCCCATGCGCCTTGGCGGCCACGTCGCCCGGGTAGAAGTACAGGCCGGTGACGGCGTATGAGCTCTTGGGCTCGGCGGGCTTCTCCTCGATGGAGACGGCCCTCCCCTCGCCGTCGAACTCCACGACGCCGAAACGCTCGGGGTCGTCCACGTGGTAGCCGAAGACCGTGGCGCGGCCCGACTCGGCGTTCTGCACGGCGCGCGTCAGGTGGCGCGAAAGGCCGTTGCCGTAGAAGATGTTGTCGCCCAGCACCAGAGCGCACGGCTCGCCGGCGATGAACTCCTCGCCGATGGTGAAGGCCTGCGCCAGGCCGTCGGGGCTCGGCTGCTCGGCGTAGGAGAGGTTCACGCCGTAGCGCGAGCCGTCCCCGAGCAGGCGCTCGAAGTTGGGCAGGTCGGTCGGCGTGGAGATGACCAGGATGTCCCGGATGCCCGCCAGCATGAGGGTGGACAGCGGGTAGTAGATCATGGGCTTGTCGTAGACCGGCAGCAGCTGCTTGGAGGTCACGAGCGTGAGCGGGTA
>URNK01000132.1 GCA_900549195.1 uncultured Collinsella sp. | reverse complement strand
TCGGCAGCGTCAGATGTGTATAAGAGACAGCCTGGGCAACGTCGATCGCAGCGCCAGCGACGCTGGCAGCCGCCGCAGAACTCGAGAGCAGGCCGATAAACAGCGACGGGCCAAACGATGCGGCAATCATGTTCCACGTGTTGAGCAATGCCGTTCCGTGAGGATGTTCAGCGGCAGGCAGCGTCTCCAAGCCGGCCGTTTGCGAGGGGCTCAGCACCAAACCGACTCCGGCATACACCACAACGGTCAGCGCAACGACGACGCCGATGTTCATGCTTGCCGCCGTCATCGAGATGGCAGTCTGTCCCACGGCAATCAGGGCAAAGCCGACCGGCAGCAGCGGCCATGCGCCACGGGCGTCCATCACACGTCCGCCCACAATCGAGGTCACGGCGTTGCAGGCAATCGCCGGCAAAATGAGCAGGCCCGCAATAAGTGCGGTCATGCCGTATGCGCCCTCAAAATAGAGCGGCAACAAAACGCTCATCGAGAACGTCGTCATCATCGACACCACCACAAGCAAGCACGCAGGCCAAAAACGAACGCTCGCCATGGGACGCACGTTAAGCACCGGATGCTCGAGCTTGAGCTGGCGGGCCGCAAACAGGCCGAGCAGCACAACGGCAGCGAAAAGCGCCACGACACCGGCAATCAGATTGGTCGAGAACTCACCCACGGAATACACAAACGCCGTAATGCCGGCAGCGAGCAAAACAACCGACAGAATGTCAAGCGTGGTGTTCGAGCGCTCTCCAACATTCTGAACAAGCTTTACGCCCGCCGCAGCGACCACAACGCCGCCCACCAGCGGCACTACGAATACCGCCCTCCAGCCAAACAACGTGCACATAAGACCGCTGATCACGGGTCCAAACGCCGGCCCTAGCGTAATGCAGGCACCGCCCAGACTCAGATACAGACCAAGCTTCTCGCGCGGGGCGCAAGACAGCACCACGTTCATCATGAGCGGAAACAAGATGCCCGATCCCGCAGCCTGCAAAATACGGCTTGGCAGCAAAACGCTAAACGACGGAGCGATCAGACACAGGACTTCGCCGGCGACCATACATCCGCATGCGAAAAACAACAGCTTGCGCGTCGAGAAACGGCCGGACAGGAAGGCCATGATGGCCGTAAAGATCGACGTCACAATCATGTAGCCCGAGACGAGCCACTGCGCCGTGGTGGCACTCACCGAAAAGGCCGCCATAATGTCGTGCAACGCCACGTTAATGATGTTCTCGTTAAACGCGGCAACAAAGGCCGCAATATACATAACGACGAGAATCGCCGCAGTGGCCGATGGCGTTGCTTGAACTTGTTGCTGAGATTTGCTCCCCATGCATTTCCTTCCTCTTGGAACGACAGTCGCATCGCCCCAGAGGAACAGTCCAGGGCGAAAAATGAGCCCTAGACTTACGCCAGACGCCGTACACGACGAATCTGGCAACATGGTCCAACGTTGAAAGATTGTAACGCGGACGCGCAGCTTTCCTTCCGCGCTATTATTAAAAGTCCACGAAAGCATAAGACATGAGGAGCCCGCCATGATTAAGCCCATCATGAAATCCGAGTTCTTTTTGCGTCTGCCTTCCGAAGACGCGGGACCCGACGATGCCGCAACCGGGCAGGATCTCCTGGATACACTCCACGAGCATGAGCGCGAGTGCGTGGGCCTCGCCGCCAACATGATCGGCGTGCGCAAACGCATCATCTGCGTAAAGGACGGCAACAGGACACTCCTGATGTACAACCCTCAAATTCTTGAGCAGGTCAATGCCTATCAGACGAGCGAAGGATGCCTCTCGCTGACCGGCGAGCGTCCCTGTACCCGCTATCGCCGCATTAAGGTTGAGTATTTGGACGAGAACTTCGTTCACCGCATCAAAAACTTCTCGGGCTACACCGCCGAGATCATCCAGCACGAAATCGACCACTGCAATGGGATTGTTATTTAGTTCCGCCGTTCTACCGAACGGCGGACCACTTGACGCTGCGCGAGCCGCATTCACGGCAATCTGACGTTCAATTTCGAGGGCGCGACCAGAAGGTCAGCGCCCTCTCATTTCACGTCACCTTGGCGCAAATGCGGCTCGCTCGCTGTCGTATGTCTATCCTGCGACGCCTCGATTCTTGCGGCGGCAGGCACCTAATCCCCTACGATTGGCGGTAATGGTCAAAGAAGTCGGCGAGGTCTTCGAGGGACTCTTTGAGTACTTCCATGCGCGGCAGGTACACGATGCGGAAGTGGTCGGGCTCAGCCCAGTTGAAGCCGCCACCGCGCGTGATCAGGATCTTCTTCTCGTGCAGCAGGTCAAGGGCGAACTGCTCGTCATCGGTGATGTTGAACTTTTTAACATCCATCTTGGGGAAGATGTAGAACGCCGCACGCGGCTTAACCACCGAGATGCCGTCGATCTTGTTGAGCGCCTCATACACAAAGTTGCGCTGCTCGTAGACACGGCCGCCGGGACGGATGTAGTCGTTGACGGACTGATGGCCACCGAGTGCCGTCTGGACGATCGACTGGGCCGGCACGTTGGAGCACAGGCGCATGTTAGAGAGCATGTTGACGCCCATGATGAAGTCGCTCATGCAGCGCTGGTTGCCCGAAAGCACCATCCAGCCAATACGATAGCCCGCGATCATGTGCGACTTGGAAAGGCCGCTAAAGGTGACGCAGGGCAGGTCGGGGGCGAGCGAGGCAATCGAGACGTGCTCGTAGCCGTCCATGCACAGGCGGTCGTAGATCTCATCGGCAAAGATCATCAGCTGATGCCTGCGTGCAATCTCGACGATGCCCTCGAGCACCTCGCGCGGATAGACGGACCCCGTGGGGTTGTTGGGGTTGATGATGACGAGGGCTTTGGTCGCGCTCGTAATCTTGGACTCCATATCCTCCAAGTCGGGATACCAATCCGCCTGCTCATCGCACAGATAATGTACGGGATGACCGCCGGCAAGGGTTGCGCACGCCGTCCAGAGCGGATAGTCGGGGCTGGGGATCAGAATCTCGTCGCCGTTGTCGAGCAGCGCGTTCATCGAAAGCTGAATGAGCTCGGACACACCGTTGCCCGTGTAGATATGCTCCATCTGAACGTTGGGCAGGCCCTTGATCTGCGAATACTGCATGATTGCCTTGCGCGCGGAGAACAGGCCACGCGAGTTGGAATAGCCTTCGCAGTCGGGCAGCTGCTGGCGCATGTCCTTGATGACCTCATCGGGCGTGCGGAAACCGAAGGGCGCCGGGTTGCCGATATTGAGCTTGAGGATGCGCTCGCCCTCGTCCTCCATACGGGCGGCCTCGTCGACGACGGGACCGCGCACGTCATACAGGACGTTGTCGAGTTTGGTGGATTTAGAAAAAGTACGCATGGTGGTGCTCCTTGCAATTTGAGCTGAGGGATGGGGTTCGGGCTTGGAATCGTTGCGGGGTAATGATGCCTCGCCTTGATCGGCGTCGCCGGCAAGCAGCCAGGTAACATCGACCTCCAAAATACGGGCGAGCAGCTCGGCCACATCGCGTCGCGGGATCGTCTTGCCGCTCACATATTGGCTCATCTGACTCTTGCCGAGTTTTTTGCCGAGCATCTCCGATGCGCGGATCACGTTCGACTGGCGAACGCCGCAATCGGACATAGCCTGTCGCAGGCGATCGCTAAACGTCTCTTGGGCCACAGGAACCTCCTTGCTGGCAAAGTTCAATTTATAGAACACGAATTGAACCGGGGTTCAATTTAGCAAGCAGTATAGCGCCGCGCCTCATTCGAAAGTTCAATTTCATAAGAAAACGTACCGAACTCCGAGATTTGCCCAAAACGGACAATGACGTGTACACGTTTAGAGGTATTCGAGGAAACGGGCGGCGGCAAGCGAAACATCGGCCGTTCGATATATGGCGTTGATTTGGCGATGGGGATGCCCCTCGAGTGGGCGCACAGCAACATCGAACTGACAACGGCGCAAGATGAGCGCGGGAAGAATGCTCACGCCCAGGCCGTCCTCGACCATAGCCATAATCGCATAGTCATCCCAAGTCGACAGCTTGGAGCACACCGTCAGCCCCGCCCGACGGAACAGCGGCGTAATCTCATCATCGGTGCCGCGTTCTAGCAGAATAAACTGCTCGTTGGCTAAATCGGCAAGAGAGACGACCTCCGCCGTGGCAAGCAAAGAGTCTGTCGGCACTACCGCCATCAACTCGTCGCGCACCAAAGACCGCGATGTCATGCCATTTTCTCGAGGCTCATACGGGATAAAGCCCAGATCGCAGCGGCCCTCTGCCACCCATTGTTCGATCTCTGAATAGTCGCCCATCAGCAACTCATAATCGACGTCCGGGTGATCGGCGCGAAAGCGCGCAATCACCGGCGGCAGCACGTGGGTCGCCACGCTCGAAAACGTACCGATGCAGATCTTGCCACGCATGAGCCCTCGCATCTCGTCCACGCGTCGCTGCAGGCGGCCAAACTCTTCGCATAACGCCTCGACTGCCGGCATGACCTGCCGCCCGTCGGCAGAAAGCACCACGCCCTCGCGGCTGCGATCAAGCACCTTAAAACCCCAGTCTGCCTCAAGGTCGCCCACCATGCGGCTCACGCCCGACTGCGAATAGCTCAGGCGCTCTGCAGCACGCGTAAAGCTGCCGGCACGCACCGTCTCGAGCAGCACTTGCATCTTTTGGATATTGGTCTCCACGGCACGTCCCCACCCTTGCATGAGTTTTTGTCATGTTTTCCATGCATTATATTCGCTTTTCTTCTAAAGCCAGTTCACCCATAGTGAACATGTTCGGATATAGAGGGGATGTCAGCGCATGAACAACGGACTGTTTACGTACTTAGCAGCATTGCTATTGTTTGGCTCCAACGGCATCATCGCCGCCGCCATCGCACTGCCGAGCTCCGATATCGTGCTACTGCGCACGTTTTTGGGCGCCCTCTCGCTTGTCACT
>URNK01000131.1 GCA_900549195.1 uncultured Collinsella sp. | reverse complement strand
GAGATGAGCGCTAGTCTCGTGGGCTCGGAGATGTGTATAAGAGACAGGATATAGGGGCGGCTCTCGATAAGGCCGGTCACCTGCACGCAGGAGGGCTGGGCCAGAAGCGGGGCTGCCAGCAGCAGGCCGGAGATGTACTGCGAGCTCACGTTGCCCGGCAGGATAAAGGTGCCCGGGCGCATGCGGCCGCTTGTCTTGAGCGGAAAACCGCCCAGACCCTGCAGGTCGCAGCCGGCGGCAATGATCTCGTCGGAGAGCGGGGAGAGGGGGCGTGCGCCCAGACGACCCTGGCCCACAAAGGTGGCCTCTGCCCCCAGCGCGCAGGCGACGGGCAGCATAAACCGGAGCGTGGAGCCGCTCTCGCCGCAGTCGAGCGTACCGCCGGCAAGTGCCTTGAGCAGGCCAAACTCAATGCTCTTCATGGTGGGGTGGACCTGGAAGCCGTCCTCGACGGTCTCGATGCGCGCGCCCAGGGCCGTGAGGCAGCGTACCGTGGCCTCGATATCGGCGCAGGTGGTATTGCAGGTCACATGCGTCTCTCCGTTGGCGAGCGCAGCGCAGATGATGAGGCGGTGCGCCATCGACTTGGATGCGATAGCGGGAACGGTGCCCTTGAGCGGGGAGGGGGTGATGCGGGCTAGCATGCGGATGCGTCTCCCTTCTGGCCGAGGCCCTCGGCAATTAAATCATGGAAGGCTGAAAGCGGCGTACGGTCGATGCTGCAGCGGCCAATGCCGTGCGGAATCACCAGGTCGATAGTGTCACCGGCACGTTTTTTGTCGTGCAGCGCCTCGGCAAAGATGGCGTCGGCCGAAAGCTCGCATCGAGTCTTGAGGCCATGACGGGCGCAGAGCTCTTCGATGCGGCCGGGCAGCTCGGCGTCACAAATGCCGTGCATGGCCGCGGCGCGCGTGATGATGCCCATGCCGATCGACACGCAGTTGCCGTGTCCCAGCTCAAAGTGCTCGCAGGCCTCGACGGCGTGTCCGGCGCTGTGCCCAAAGTTGAGCAGCTTTCGCTGGTTGGTCTCGCGCTCGTCCGCAACGACCACGGCCCGCTTGATGTCGATATTGCGGGCGATGATGAGCGCCACGCGGGCCACGTCCTGGTTGAGCAGCTCCAGCGTGAGTGGGGTCTTCTCGAGCTCATCGAAGAGCTCCGGATCGGCGATTACGGCGTGCTTGACGACCTCGCCGCAGCCGTCGGCGAACTGTTCGGGCGTGAGGGTGGCAAGGCATCCCACGTCGGCGATAACCACGCTCGGCTGCCAAAAGGCTCCGGCGAGATTTTTGCCGGCAGCCAGGTCGATGGCCGTCTTGCCGCCCACCGACGAGTCCACCATGGCGAGCAGGCTCGTGGGGATCTGCACAAACTTGCAGCCGCGCATGTAGGTGGCGGCCACAAAGCCGGCTACGTCGCCCACGACGCCGCCGCCGAGCGCCACGATCACGTCAGAGCGCGAAAGCTCGTGCTCGGCAACAAACTCAAGAATGGCAACGTAGGTCTCGGCGCGCTTGTGTGCCTCGCCGGCCTCGAAGGTGCAGATACTCACCTCGTAGCCTGCGGATTCAAGGCTCTGCTTAACGGGCATCTGGTAGAGCGGGCCCACGTTGGTGTCCGTCACGATGACGGCGCGGGTGCCGCCGGCGGTGGCGCGAACGAGCGCCCCTGCCTGCTCCAGCAAAAAGGTGCCCACGTGTACCTGGTAGGGGCGTGCGGTGTCGATATCGATGGTAATCGCCATAAGCTATGGTCCTTTCGACCTGGCGTGATGGGGTGGTCTAATGGGCGCTCTCGTCGTCGAGTGCGCGCTTGATACGGTCGCCCTCGGCAAGGAGATTCTCCAGATAGCGCTGGTCGCGGTCTTTGAGTGCGCGGCTGTAGGCGCCGAGCGAATCGATCAGATGGTCGATCTCGAAGGCAAGCGCGTCGGCGTCGTCGATCATGAGCTCGGACCACATTTGCGGGTTGAGGTGGGCCACGCGCGTAAGGTCGCGGTAGCTACCGGCCGAAAAGCCGTGGTGGACCTGGGCGGTGGGGCTCTTTACGTAGGCGTTGGACACCACGTGTGCGAGCTGGCTCGTAAAGGCGATCACGCGGTCGTGTTCGGCGGCGGTGGTCACGCTGAACTTGCCAAACCCCAAGGGACGCACCATTTCGCGCACCTGGCCCAAGAGCTCGAGCTTAAGGGCATCGTCTACCGCGGGCGGAACGAGCACGAGCGGTGCTCCCTGGAACAGGTCGGCGCGGGAGTGCGCGTAGCCCGAGAACTGAGTGCCTGCCATGGGGTGTGCGCCCACAAAGTAAAAGCCGTGCTCTCGTGCGAGCTCAAAGGCACGCTCGCACACAATGCCCTTGACGCCCACGGTGTCGATCACCACGGGGCCCATGATGGCGTCGGTGTCGGTGGCGTCGGCGAGCGCCTGGGCGTGGGCCTCAAGCCACTCGATGCATCCTTTAGGATAGCAGGCAAGGACGATGATGTCGCACTTGCCGAGCGTCTCGTCGTTGAGCTCGCCGGCGACGGTACCCATGCTGGCGGCCGTCATCACGTCATCGTCGGGGTCCCAGGCAAGCACGCGAACGCCCGCCTGCGCATAGCCGCGGGCAAAGCTGCCGCCGATGAGGCCCAGGCCCACGATGCCGGCGCACTTGGGTCCACCCTGGTTGACGCGTGCGTTTCTCACCGTACCCATGGGTTACTCCTGAACGGTCTCTTGGCAGACGACCTCGCGGATGGCGCGGATGCGGCGCATGGTGTCGTCGAACTGGTCGGGGGTGAGGGCTTGAGCGCCGTCGGACCAAGCGTGGCTCGGGTCGTCGTGGACCTCGATCTCCAGACCGTTGGCGCCGCAGGCAGTCGCGGCGAGCGCCATGGGCTCGACATAGCGGGTGTAGCCGGTGGCGTGGCTGGGGTCGGCGACGACGGGCAGGTGCGACAGGTGGTGCAGCACCGGCACGGCGTTGAGGTCGAAGGTGTTGCGGGTGCGGGTCTCGAAGGTGCGAATGCCGCGCTCGCACAGGATGACGTTGTCGTTGCCCTCGCTCATGATGTACTCGGCAGCCATGAGCAACTCATCGACGGTGCCGGACATGCCGCGCTTGAGCAGGACCGGGGTCTTGGTCTTGCCGACCTCCTTGAGCAGGGGGAAGTTCTGCGCGTTGCGGGCGCCGATCTGCATGACGTCGATCTTCTTGTCCAAGAAGACCTGCACGTCGCGCGGGTCCATGATCTCGGTGACGATCGGCATGTCGAGCTCGGCGGATGCCTCGCATAGCAGGTCCAGGCCGGCGGGGCCCATGCCCTGGTAGGCGTAAGGGGAGGTGCGGGGCTTGTAGGCGCCACCGCGAAGCATCGTGGCGCCGGCGGCCTTTACGCGGCGTGCGATGCGGATGAGGTTCTCGCCCTCGACGGAGCAGGGACCGGCGATGACCTGGAACTGGTCGCCGCCGATCTTGACGCCGTGACCGCAGTCGATGACGGAGTCCTCGGGGTGGAACTTGCGGTTGGCGCGCTTGAACGGCTCGGAGACGCGCTGCACGCGCTCGACGACATCCATGGACTCGAGCAGGAACGGGTCGATCTTGGTCGTATCGCCCACCAGGCCGATAATCGTCTCATTCTCGCCGCGCGAGACATCGGTCTTCAGGCCCTTTTTCTCAATCCAGCTGACGATATGGCCGACGGCCTCGTCGCTGGCGCTCTGCTTTAAAATTGCAATCATGGTGTGCCTCTCACCTCGATGGATAACTTTTGCAAAAACGGCCCGCATCGCGAGCCGTGTATATATGGTGCATGAGAGTTTATACTATCTGACTCGCTTTTGCCTTCTAAAGTGGGCCGTTGCGCCGCGTCTTCCTCGGAATTGCAAAGCTTTTTCTTTTATTATGATAGCCCGTGGTGCACTTGGGTATAATGCCAAACGTTGGCCCTATTAGCTCAGGGGATTAGAGCGTCTGCCTCCGGAGCAGAAGGCCGTTGGTTCGAATCCAACATGGGGCACCATCGAACGTAAGACCGTCCGAACCTCGCATGGTCCGGGCGGTTTTTCTTATACCGACGCGACGTGATGGGACGTGGTATGGCAGCAACGGATATCGAGCGCGGACTCTCGACCGCCGAGGTCGAGGAGCGCATCGCCGCCGGTAAGATCAACCGCAACATGGAGCTCAAGACCAAGTCGGTCAAAGAGCTCATCATCGAGAACCTCTGCACGCTGTTCAATTTGATCAACGTGATCTTGGCGTTCCTGGTCATTTTGACCGGTTCGTTTAAGAACCTGACGTTCCTGTTTGTGGTGTTCCTCAATACCGCTATTGGCGTCATTCAATCCATGCGGTCCAAGAAGATGGTCGATAAGCTCACGCTGCTGACCTCTAAGAAGGCCATCGCGGTGCGCGACGGTGCCGAGGTGGAGCTCGACTTGGACCAGATCGTGCTCGACGACATCATCCGCCTGGGGCGCGGCGACCAGATTCCCGTTGACGCCGTGGTGGTTTCCGGCGAAGCGCTCGTGAACGAGAGCCTGCTGACGGGCGAGAGCGACCTTATCAAGAAACAGCCCGGTTCCGAGCTCATGAGCGGCAGCTTTATCGACTCGGGCCTGCTGCGCGCTCGCGTGATCCATGTCGGCGCCGACAACTACGTGGCTAAGATCAATAACGAGGCCAAATACGTCAAAAAGGTCAATTCCGAGATCATGAACGCGCTTAACGCCATCGTGCGCTTTGCGAGCATCATCATGATCCCGCTCGGTTTGGCGTTGTTTGCCTCGAGTGTGAGCGAGCTGTGGGATGCCGCGGGAACCCCGGGCGATAGCGCGCTTTCGTGGTGCTTCTCCGAGCTGTTGGCTGGTCATGTGCCTTCGTCGGCGCTGCTGTCCACGGTGGGTGCCCTGCTGGGCATGATCCCGCAAGGCCTGGTGCTGCTGACCTCGTCGGTGCTCGCCATCGCCACGGTGCGCCTGGCCCGCCGCAAGGTGCTGGCACCTGTCTCTTATACACATCTCCGAGCCCACGAGACTAGCGCTCATCT
>URNK01000130.1 GCA_900549195.1 uncultured Collinsella sp. | reverse complement strand
CTCCTGCAGCGCGGGATCGTCCAACGACACCGAATCGTCCGTCAACGCCATGGCGGCACAGGAAAAACCGGCATCGTGCAGCGCCGCCAGGCCGTCATGCGGCCACACGCGCGCCTCACTGCCAATGCGCGTCCACGGCACTTGAAACACCGTGCCCATGCTAACGCGGGCCGAGCGACGGTACAGCGGATCGCAGCACGTAGGGCTCACCAGAATGCCGTCGACATTGAGCGCGGCGGCCGAGCGGAAAATCGCGCCGACGTTGGTGTGGTCGACAATGCCCTCGAGCACGCACACGCGCACCGGGCGCTCCCCCGCCGCCTCGACGACGCCACCCAAGAACTCATCAACCGGAATCTGGCGCGGGCGACGGAACGCCGCGAGCGCACCGCGCGTCACGTTAAAGCCCGTCAACTGCTCCATGAGCTCCATGGAGGCGACGAACACAGGAACAGGACCCGCGCCCTCGCGCACGACTAGGCGCTCAAACAGCGGCATCATCTGGTCGAGCCAGCGTTCGCCCAAAAGAAAGCTCACCGGCTGATATCCGGCACGCACCGCGCGCTCGATGACCTTGGCACTCTCAGCGATAAAAATGCCCTTCTGCGGCTCCAACACGCAGCGAAGCTCACGCTCGGTCAGTCGCACGTAGGCATCGAGCCGCTCGTCCTCGAGCGAATCAATTCGCAGAACCTCAACGGCATCAGTCATAGCAGCCAGCCCGCACCCTTCTTTACAGCACGTCTATACCAAACGAGGCGACGCTAAGCGCCGCCCCATGCATTCAATCAACCCGATGATACCGTTCACGCCAGACGATTTACGCCTCAACGCGACGATACGTCACGAACTCATAATCGACACCCTCATCGCCCTCGCCAGAGGCAATCGTGGCAACCCCGTCGCGCCGCGCAACTTCCCACGCAGGATCGGCATCCAGATTAGGAAAGTACGTGTCCACGGCATGGGCGCAATGGTTGTGCGTGACCTCGGCCTCGGCGCAATACGGCAAAAACTGCCGATACACCTCACCGCCACCGATCACCCAGGCAACAGGCTCATCGGCTACCGCGGCGAGCGCCTCGTCAACGCTATGCACCACGTCAACGCCCTCGGGCGCAAAGCTATCGTCGCGCGTAAGCACGATATTGCGACGGTTCTTGAGTGGACGCCCACCGGGAAAACTCAGCAGCGTCTTGCGCCCCATGATGACCGGGCAGCCCTTGGTGCAGGCCACAAAATGGCGCATGTCGGCGCGATTGGACACCACCATGTCGCCCTCGCACCCAATGCCCCAATCGTCACACACGGCAACGATAGCAGATAGCTTACACGTCATGAGCACCACCTACACCGCAATGGGAATGTTCTTGACCTGCGGACCGTGCTCGTAGCCCTCCACAATCAGGTCGTCGGTCGTAAACGCATAGAAATCGTGCACGTCGGGGTTAAGCGTTACCTTAGGCGCCGCAAACTGCGGACGCTCGATAAGTTCGCGGACAATATCGACATGACGGTCGTAGATATGGGCGTCGGCGATCACATGCAGCAGCTCGCCGGGAATCATATCGATCGACTGCGCAACCATCATCAGCAAGATGGCGTACTGGCACACATTCCAGTTGTTCGCGGCCAAAATGTCCTGGCTGCGCTGGTTGAGAATCATGTTGAGCGTCGGCTTGTCGTCCTGCGGGCGCTGCGTGACGTTATAGGTCACGCTGTACGCGCACGGATACAGGTGCATCTCGGACAGGTCGCTAAACACATACGTGTTGGTCATGATGCGGCGACTGTACGGCGTGTGCTTAAGATCGTACAGCACTCGGTCCATCTGGTCGAAATCGCCCTCGGCATAATGGCTCTTCTGGCCAATCTGGTACCCGTAGGCCTTGCCGATGGAGCCGGTCTCGTCGGCCCACTCATCCCAGATATGACTGTTGAGATCATGCACGTTATTGGACTTCTTTTGATAGATCCACAGGATCTCGTCCATGGCGGACTTGAGCGCCGTGCGGCGCAGGGTAAGCGCGGGGAACTCCTCGCGCAGGTCGTAGCGCGCCGTGACGCCAAAGTTTTTAATGGTATAGGCAGGGGTGCCGTCCTCCCACACCGGGCGGACCTTTTGGCCCTCGGTGGTGGTGCCATGGTCCAAGATATCGCGGCACATGGTTACAAACTGTTGATCAGCTTTGCTCATTGACCCTCCTGTCAGTCGCCTACAAGCGAGATTCATTGTAGCCCAGGCGCACGCGGCCCCACAGCCCAAACATAAGCCCTCATTTTCTGACATATGCCAGAAATTCCTTGCGCAAATCCGCACGTTCGCTATTCTATTGTTGACATATGTCAGATTTGGAGAGTGTATGGCTGGAAGACGCGAAAAACTGCGCCGCGTTGGGATCATCCCCGAATATCGCGGCTTTACCCCCGATGGCCTTGCCAGCGGAGACGCTATCGATATGACGGTCGATGAGCTCGAAGTACTGCGCCTGTGCGATCTGGAGGGCCTCAATCAGGAGGCCGTCGCCCTGCACATGGGTATCGCCCGCGCCACGGTGGCGGCAATCAGCAGTCGCGCGCATCGCAAGGTGGCAAACGCGCTGGTCAATGGACGGGCGATCGTCATCGAAGGCGGCAACATCGCGTACTCCCCCATCACCACGACGACGGCCGCATGGCCAGCAAAGGAGGTCGGCACCATGAGGGTGGCAACAACGTACGACAACGGCAACATCTTTATGCACTTTGGCCGCAGCGAGCAGTTCAAGATCTACGACATCCAGGATGGCAAGGTGCTCAACGAGCAGGTCGTAGGCACCGGTGGCACCGGCCACGGCGCCTTGGCGGGCCTGCTTGCCAACGGTGGCGTTGACACGCTCATTTGCGGCGGTGTCGGCGGCGGCGCTATCAACGCGCTTGCCCAAGCCGGCATCACGGTCTATGCGGGCGCCCAGGGCAGCTGCGATGCCTGCGTCGAGGCCCTCATTGCCGGCACGCTCGCACAGAACGGCGAGGCCACCTGCGACTGCCATGGACATGATCACGAGCACATCCACGAGCATGGCGAGTCCTGCGGCTGCCACGGTCACCACGACCATGACGGGCACGAAGGCTGCGGCTGCCACTAGCGGCAAGCACCTCGTCGAGAACGCGCTTCCACGCGTGCGACAACCAGCGAACAAACGGCGAAGGCCGTCTGGAATACCATCCAGGCGGCCTTCGCCATACACGACTCAACCAGTCGTTACTTCTTATTACGCATCTGCGCTTCCATCTGGCGCAGCAGGTCCATATCGGACTTAGGACCGCCCATTCCCAGGCCGCCCATGCCGCCCAGGCCCATGGCATCCAGACCGGGAATATTGGGCATGCGCATCTTTTTGCCCTTCTTACCCTTCTTGCCCTTCTTGCCACCGGCCTGTGCCTGATTGGCCATCGAGCGCATGCGGCCCATCATCTTGTTCATCTCGCCCCACTGCTTCATAAGGCTATTGACCTCGGTGGGAGTCACGCCGGCGCCCTTGGCGATACGGGCGCGGCGCTGGCCGTTGATGATGGAGGGACGCAGGCGCTCCTCCTTGGTCATCGACATGATGATGGCCTCGTTCTTGTCGAAGATGCCCTCGTCCAAATTGCCGCCCATCTGGTTGAGCGCGCGCTGGCCGCCGGGGAGCATACCCAGGATGCCCTTCATGCCGCCCATCTTCTTGACAGCCTTCATCTGGTCGAGCATGTCGTTCATGGTAAAGCCCTCGCGCAGCATACGCTCGGCAGCCTCGAGCTGCTCGGCGTCGGCCGCCTCCTGGGCCTTCTCGATGATGCCGACAACATCGCCCATGCCCAAGATTCGCTTGGCCATACGATCGGGATAAAACGGCTCAAGCGAATCGGGTTTCTCGCCCATGCTCACGAACTTGATGGGCTTGCCGGTCACCTGGCGCACGGAAAGCGCGCCGCCGCCACGGGCATCGCCGTCGAGCTTGGAGATGATCACGCCGTCAAAGTCGGTGCGCTCGGCGAAGGTCGAGACGACGTTGACGATATCCTGGCCGGTCATGGCATCGACGACCATCAGCACCTGATCGGGCTTGACGGCCTTCTTGATATCCACGGCCTCCTGCATCATCTGCTCGTCGATCTGCAGACGACCGGCGGTATCGACGATGACTACATCGCGCAGGTGGTCAACGGCCTCCTGAATGGCGCCCTTGGCGATATCGACCGGGTGCGCACCGTCGCCGCGGAAGACCGGCACGCCAATCTCTCCGCCAAGCGTGGCCAGCTGGTCGGCAGCGGCGGGACGGTAGACGTCGCACGCGGCGAGCAGCGGTGAGCGGCCCTGCTTCTTGAGCAGGTAGGCCAGCTTTACGGCCGCCGTGGTCTTACCGGAGCCCTGCAGACCCACAAGCATGATGACATTGGGAATGCGGTTGCTAAAGACGAGCTTGCTCTCGGTTGAGCCAAGCATCTCGGTGAGCTCGTCGAGCACAATCTTGACGACGTTTTGCGCCGGCGACAGCGACTCCATGACCTCGGCGGTCATGCAGCGCTCCTTGGTCTTGGCGACAAACTCCTTGACGACCTTAAAGTTGACGTCGGCCTCGAGCAACGCCATGCGAATGTCGCGCATGGCAGAGGTGATATCGGCCTCGGTCAGTTTACCCTTGCCGCGCAGGCGGTCAAATGTGTCGTTGAGGCGATCGCTCAGAGAATCAAACACTAGTCACTCCTTAGTTGGACTCGCCCACCAGGGCGCGGCAGAAATCTTTGGCATTGAACTCCTGCAGGTCATCGACCTGCTCGCCCACGCCGATGCGCAGGATCGGGAGCTTGAGCTTCTCGGCCACGGCCATGGCGATACCGCCCTTTGCCGTGCCGTCGAGCTTTGTCATGATAATACCGTCCAGCCCAAGCGCCTCGTTAAACTCGAGCGCCTGGTTGAGGCCGTTTTGGCCCGTTGCGGCATCAATCACGAGCACGACATAGACGGGCATGGGACCGGTGGCCATATTGGCGGCGCGCTTACGGGTCACATTGACCACCTTGGCAAGCTCGCGCATGAGCTCGGGGCTCGTGTGCAGACGACCGGCGGTATCGATGCTGTCTCTTATATACATCTCCGAGCCCCACGAGACTAGCGCTCA